>URTO01000365.1 GCA_900550745.1 uncultured Desulfovibrio sp.
GGGAAGCTTTTCTTCAGAAAAGTTCCCCTGCCCCCTCCAAGTCTTACTCCCCAACCTTCACAACCCTGGCAGGCACCCCGGCGACGACGGCCTTTGCAGGCACATCGCGGACGACGACGGACCCGGCGGCGATGATGGCCCCGTCCCCGATGGCCACGCCCTTGAGGATAAGGGAATTCATGCCGATCCAGACATTCGCGCCGATGGATACGCCGCGATCCAGCTCAAAGGCCGGTTCGATATGCCGCGTCTCGGCGGGCCAGTGCGCGTGGAAATCGGAATCCGTGATCACGCAGTTCGGGCCCACCATCGTATCCTTGCCGATGGAAATGGTGCATGAGCGCGCCGTGATCGCCGTGCCGCTGAGTTGGACGCCTTCCGCCAGCTCGATGCGGGCTGTAGGGGCATAGGTGCGGAGACGGACGGGCGCGTACAGCGTGGAGGCCGTGGCGCGCCGCGAGGAGGAAATCAGGCTGCACCCCGCGCCGAGGCGGATATGGCTGCCGGGCCAACGCCCAAGGATCACCGATCCGCACGCCGTAACGCCGGGCCCTACCTCAATGCCGAACAGCCGCGCCTTGAGCCGCAGGGCCAGCGTGCCCCAATCCTTCGACCAGCGGCGCTGCAACGTGATCGCAGCATAGGAAAGGATGTCCTGAGCCGAAAGTTTGCGCTCGATAGCCTTGCGGAGTTTGCCGATCATGCCTTGTTCCCGCCTTCGGACTGCGCCAACTGCCAGCGGCACAACCCGTTGAAAAGGTTTGTCTTGAGCATCTTGTCACCGCCGTGCAGCGCGTCGATCTTGGCTTGGAAGTTCGCCCGGTTGGTCTTCCCTGCGGAAGGGCATGGGTTCGACCAGACGGGCAGCTCCCAGCGCCGCGCCGCCTTGATGATGTCCGGCTTTTCCACAAGGAGCAGGGGCCGGATAACCTTCAGCGCCCCCTTGAAAAAGTCGTCGCACATGCCCATGCCCTCAACGCGCCCGTTCTGGACAAGATTCATAAAGAACGTCGTAACCAGATCGTCGGCGTTGTGCCCGAAGGCGAGATGGGTCAGCCCATACTGCTGGCATACCTCGAACAGCCGGGTGCGGCGCAGCATGGCGCAATAAAAACAGGCGGAATTGCGGCGGTTTTCCGGCGAGTGCCCGCGCGGGCCGTGATCCGTGACTTCGATGTGGCCCGCAACGCCGTGTTTCGCCAGATACTCGACGAGCGGCGCGTGGTTTTCCGCATCAAAGCCGGGATTCAGATGAATCGCCATGATGTCGAACCGGAACGGCACGATGCGCTGACGCCGCCGGAGCACTTCCAACAACACCCAACTGTCCACGCCACCCGAAACGGCGACCCCGACCTTTGCGCCGGGGCCGACCATCCCGGTGCGCTGCATGGCCTTTCCCGCGCTTTTGACGCAGACCTGCTGCGCGTAGGAGAGCTTTTCTTTCGGCATCAGGACAACCGCATCTTGAAGTCTTCGTAGCCGAATTCCCGGACAAGGCGCGTCCCGTCGGTTTCCGGGTTCCAGCGCACGATGGAGGGCAGACGCAGGCCGTTGAAGGTCGTGGTCTTCACCATGCTGTAAATCGCCATGTCCGTAAAGACCAGCCTGTCCCCGGCCTTGAGCGGCTCGTCGAAACTGTATTCTCCGATCACGTCCCCCGCGAGGCAGGACTTGCCCGCAAGACGGCAATTCCAACGCTTCCCGCCGGGCTCGCCGGAGCCGATGACCATCGGGCGGTACGGCATTTCCAGAACGTCCGGCATATGCGTCGCCGCCGAAGTGTCCAGAATCGCCACGGGCATATCCGCCCGCACCACGTCGAGCACGGTGGACACCAGCACGCCCGCGTTCAGGGCCACGGCTTCGCCGGGCTCAAGATAGACCTGCACCCCGTAGCGGTCGCGCACCCGCTCGATGCACTTGCAGAGCAGGTCGATGTCGTAGCCCTCTTTGGTGATGTGGTGGCCTCCGCCGAAGTTCATCCACTTAAGGCCCTTCAAATACCGTCCGAACTTCATTTCAAACGCCTTGAGCGTCCGATCCAGTGCGTCCGCGCCCTGTTCGCACAAGGTATGGAAATGCAGCCCCGAAAGCCCCTTGAGGCCGGGAGGCGGCGTCTGGGCGGGGCAGCCGCCAGCGGACGCGAAGCGCTCGAATTCCCGCAGCCGCACGCCGAGCCGGGAGCCCGGAGCACAGGGATCGTACATGGGCACCGCGCCCTCGGAGTGCTCCGGGTTGACCCGGATGCCGCATTCGATGGGCGTCGCACGCCCGGCGTTCTTGGCTTCGACCATGCCCTTGAAGCGTTCCCACTGCGCAAAGGAGTTGAACAGGATATGGTCAACCGTTTCGAGCAGTTCCGTCATATCAGCTTCCGAGTAGCCCGCCGCGAACGCATGGACTTCGCCGCCGAAGCACTCCCTGGCAAGCCGGGCTTCGTCGGGGGAGCTGGCGCAACAGCCGTACAGCGCGCCTTCCCCGCTGCGGGAGATGATCGGGAAGACGTCCCACATGGCGAAGCATTTCAGGGCCATCAGGATCTTCGCGCCCGTGCGCCGCTGCACTTCGTCCAGAACCGCCACGTTTGAGCGCAGCTTCGCCTCGTCCACAACAAAGCTCGGCGACGGGAACCGCTCCGGCTTCAACTGTTCAAGATAGGTTTTAGTCATAGGAAGTAGGGGAAAAAGGTATCAGGGGAGGGGAGGAGGGGGCGGGGGAAGCTTTTCTTCAGAAAAGTTCCC
>URTO01000366.1 GCA_900550745.1 uncultured Desulfovibrio sp.
CGCTGCAGGCGATGACGAGGGCGTAAGGGTTCTGTCCGGCCCGGAGTTCTTCATAAATATTGTTTTCAGGGCAATACCATGTCTTTTGGAAGCGCTGGAATCCGGCGGAAAAGCGTTTGAGCAGGTCGTGCGATACCATTTGAGGCTCCTTTGCGGCAAGGAGGATCGGAAGGCGGACTTGTCATTTCATGGTGGAGGCTTTATCTCCCTAAAACAGAGGAGTCAACGCAACCGATTGGAGTATTCTCCCATGCCTGATTTTTTGAGATGGATTATCGTCGGCGTTACGTCCGTGGTGGGGGCGGGGCTCGTGGTCCTGCTCACCACCGTGGGGATCGTCGTCGCCTTTTTTGTGTTTTTGGTGCTGTTCGTCGTGTTTGGGCTGGCCATGCGCCGGGCCCGCAAGAACGTGCGGTACGGTGAGGACGGCAGCCGATTCATCATCTATACCAACATCCCCGGAGCCGGGGCGGGGGATGCCGACCGTGTGCGCCGGGACGATCCCGACACGTATGAGCTGTCCCCCGACGAATATACCGTGGAAGCGGCACCTTCGGAGAAGCCCGGCGACACCGGCCCCAAGGCCATTGGAGGCCGCGGGAAATCGTGACGGCGTGCCGGGCGGCAGGACTTTTTTGACGTAAACTCACTTGGATAGCAATATGTTTCTGCATGTGTGCCTTGGAGCTGTCCGGCTCTGGCGGATGGCTTGCCTTGCCCTGTGCGGCTTTTCCCTGTGCCTTTGGGGAGGTGCCGCCGCGTTTGCCGCCCCTTCCGTCGAAGAAATGGCCGGGCAGATGCTGCTTGTCGGTTTCAAAGGGCAGGAGCCTGAGGAATGCGGGGCTATCCTTAAAGATATTCAGGCCCGGCATTTGGGCGGGGTGATCCTGTTCAAACGTGATGCGCGCAACGCCGGGCTTCCTCGCAATATCCGTGATGCGGAGCAAGTGAAACGCCTGACCGCCGCGCTGCGGGGGGCCTCCGCGGGGCATCCGCTTTTTGTCGCCGTGGATCAGGAAGGCGGCAAGGTGGCACGCTTCCAGCCGGGCGACGGGTTCCCGGCGTCCCCTTCAGCCGAGGAGCTGGGCCGGGGCACGCCCGATGCCACGCGCCGCACGGCCTTCGGCATGGGCCGCATGCTGCGGGAGCTTGGGGTCAACCTCAATTTTGCGCCCGTACTGGATGTGAATGTGTACCCCGCTTCCCCGGCTATTGGGCGTATCGGGCGCAGCTTTTCGGCTGACCCGCAGGCCGTCGCCGCGCACGGGGCGGCTTTCGCGGACGGCCTGAACGACGCGGGCATCATAGCGGTCTTCAAGCATTTTCCGGGGCACGGCAGTGCGCGTGCGGATTCGCATAAAGGGGTCACGGACATCAGCGCGACATGGGGCGGGCGCGAACTGTCGCCGTACCGATCCGCGCTTGGGCGTCCGGGGCGGCGTATGGTGATGACGGGACACCTTTTCCACGCCGGGCTTGATCCTTCCTTTCCAGCCACGCTGTCGCCTTCCGTCATCAGCGGGCTGCTGCGCGGGCGTCTGGGATATGACGGTGTGGTGGTGACGGACGACCTGCAAATGGATGCCGTTGCCGCCGAATACACGCTGGAGGAGGTTGTGATCCGGGCTATCGGGGCCGGGGCGGATATCCTGCTGTTCGGCAACAATCTGGAGTATGATCCCGCCATCGTCGCCAAGGTTCAGGCCATCATCGTCCGGGCGGTCGAAAACGGAACCATTTCCCGTGCTCGGCTTGAGGCGTCGTGGAGGCGGATTATGAAGCTCAAGCGGCAGATGCCCTGAACCTTCGCCAGAAGCCGTCTGCGGGAGATGTTTTTGGGTGCTCTGTCTCGGAGCTGAACATATTGGGGGGTTGCCGTCCCGAAGGCGGCCCCCATGAAAGCGGAACCCATCGGCGAGCCGGTGGGTTCCGCTTTTCCATGTAAGGAAGGGGGAGGCCCCTTCCGCTGTCTTACTCGTCGTCTTCGTCCATAAGGGAGTCGTGCAGGGCATCGGTAAAGATGTCGAAGGCGACCTGTTCAATGGGCGTACGGGGCTTATAGGTGAGGGCTTCTTCGGGGACTTCGCCGTTTTCCTTGCACAATTCGTCGAAACGATCCGAATAGGCGGCGATCAGGCGTTCCACTTCCAGCACGATGGGATCATCGGAGGGGATAACGTCGTCATCGCCGTCTCCACAGCACCCTCCGTTGCCGCATCCGCAGCCACACCCTTCCTCGCCGTCTTTGCTGGCGTAATATTCATCAACCTGCGCTTCATAAGCATCGATGGCTTCGATGACCTGCTCCTCGGTCAGTCCGGCAAATTCCGGTTTGGCTACAACAGTCTTCATACCGCTCTCCTTGGATGGCGTCGTTGCCGTCTGTTTTGGTTTTGGCTGTGTCCTGGAAAATGGTTGATGCTTTTTTCCTTGAAGTTTCAAAGGAATAACCAGCAACATGCCTTAGCCGCGGATCCCGCCGATGGGAAAACTGGAGAAAAAGGCCGTATTTTTCACCGTGCTGTGAAGATAAAACAGCCACATGCTAGACGGAGCCTTTGTCTTCATGCCCGTCCGGGCTTTTCCCGAAGGACGTTTGGGGGAATGCCTGCCTCTCTGCCGCCGGGTTCCGCCCTCATGGGGCCGATGGAGCCGCCCCGCAGGTGGACGGCATCCCGCTGCGTTCCAGCGTTCCGGGATTCGGCACGCCGGGGCGGGCGGGGGACCCCAC
>URTO01000367.1 GCA_900550745.1 uncultured Desulfovibrio sp.
AGCCGTAAGTATTTGATTGAAGGGGCAAATCGTCCGGATAATACAGAATCTGCAGATTTTCCATTGATTCGTTTGGCGCTGTCATAGTATATTATTGTTTTTATTGAAAAAACACATTGAAAATATAGATTTTTCTCAATTTTCCCCTTCGGCGGGCTTCATGGCTGAGGCATTTTGTTGGTTATTCCCTTGAAGCGTCAAGGAAAAAGGCATCAACCATTTTCTATGACACGGCCTTTAATTATTGTTGAAATACGGCGTTCATTGCAGAAGTGGATGTCTCAAGGGCCGGGGACTGGCGTTTGAGGGGAATTTGTGGTGTAACCGGGGTGTTGTGCAGACCATTAAGCCGGGTCAAGGGGCGGCTCGCCCTTTGTGGGCACAAGCCCGCCGGAGGCATCATACGGAGTACATCATGAACTGGCAGGAAGAACGGGACGCGACGCTGCGCGAGGCCCGATGCGTAGTGGTCAAGGTTGGATCGGCGGTTCTCAGCACCGGTTCCGAACTGAACCTCCCCGTACTGGACAATCTGGTCGATCAGCTTGCCGTGTTGAGCCGTCAGGGGCGCCGCGTGGTGCTGGTGTCTTCCGGGGCCGTGGCCGCCGGGCGGACTGCGCTCAAGAAGCTGCCCGGCGAACCCGTTGCCGTGGGGTTGAGCGGCAAGCAGGCCGCCGCCGCGGTAGGGCAGGGGCGGCTCATGCACCTGTATGACAACGCCTTTGCCGAGCGGGGCATCCTGACGGCGCAGGTTTTGCTGACCCGTGACGACCTCAAGAACCGTACTCGGTTCCTCAATATCCGCAATACGTTCAGTGAACTGCTGGGCTGGGGCGTTATCCCGGTGGTCAACGAAAACGATACCGTGTCCGTCAATGAGCTCAAGTTCAGCGACAACGACAACCTCGCCAGCCTGCTCATCAATCCGGTGGAGGCCGATTTGTTCGTCAACCTGACGACCATCGGCGGCGTTCTGGACGCCAACCCGCTGGAAACCCCCGACGCCGCAATCATGCCCTGCATTGAGGACATCCGGGCCCTCAATCTTGATGCCCTGTGCGGCGGCAAGACTTCCGTGGGCACGGGCGGCATGTACTCCAAATTGCTTTCCGCGCACCGGGTGGCGCAGCTCGGCGTGCCCACCGCTATCCTGCCGGGCTGCGAACCGGACGTCATCCCCCGCCTGTTCGCTGGCGAGGCCATCGGAACATGGGTGCGGCCCGAACAGCGCACGGTTTCCCGCCGCAAATACTGGCTGGCGTATCAGGCCGATCCGCAGGGGACGCTGTACCTCGACGCGGGCGCGGCGGATGCCGTCAGAAATCACGGCAAGAGCCTCCTGCCCGGCGGCATTACGGAAGTTCACGGCAGTTTTGAGTCGGGGGCGCTCGTGCGGCTCGTGTTTGGCCGCGAAACGGTGGGCGTGGGCCTGAGCAACTACAATGCGGCGGATCTGCTGCGTATCAAGGGGCTGAAAAGGCATGAGGTCGCCGCCATTCTTGGTGACGCGCATTACCCCGAAGTGGTGCATCGCGACAATCTGTTGCTGGATGCGGCCTTGTAGCGTACAAAAAACGGAGGCGTCCGTTTCCCGACGGCGTCATTGCATTTTTAAGGAGTGACCATGTACATCGTAACAGGCGGTGCGGGCTTCATCGGGAGCGCCATGATCTGGCGGCTCAACGAAGCGGGCATCGACGATATTCTGGTTGTGGACAATCTGGCTTCCAGCGAGAAATGGCGTAACCTCGTCAACCGTCGGTACCGGGACTACGTGCACCGTGACGAATTCCGGCGCATGGTGCAGGAAGGCCGTGCCCCGCAGAAGGTTGAAGCCGTCATCCATATGGGGGCGTGCTCGTCCACCACGGAACGCAATGCCGATTTCCTGATGGACAACAACCTGCATTACAGCCAGATGGTCTGCCGTTACGCCCTTGAGCAGGGCGCGCGCCTCATCAATGCGAGCAGCGCGGCGACCTACGGTGACGGTTCGCACGGCTTTTCCGACAGCCTGCTGACCACGCTGTCCCTGCGCCCCCTCAATATGTACGGTTATTCCAAGCAGATGTTCGATCTGTGGGCTTACCGCGAGAATTTGCTCAAGAGCATCGCCAGTGTGAAGTTCTTCAATGTTTACGGCCCCAACGAGTACCACAAGGGCGAGATGAAGAGTGTAGCTTGCAAGGCTTTCACCGAGCTGCGCGAAACCGGTTCGCTCCGCTTGTTCAAGTCGGATCGCCCGCAGTATCCCGACGGCGGCCAGATGCGCGATTTCGTGTATGTGAAGGATTGCGTCAACGTCATGTTCTGGCTGTTGGAGCATCCCGAAGCCAACGGCATCCTGAACATCGGTTCAGGCAAGGCCCGCACATGGAACGATCTCGCCAATGCGGTGTATTCCGCGATGGACAAGATCCCGGACATCAACTACATAGACATGCCCGCCACGCTGAAAGGCCGCTATCAGTATTACACGCAGGCGGACATGGCGTGGTTGGAACGCCTCGGCTGCGGCATTCAGTTCCACAGCCTTGAGGACGGCGTTTCGGACTACATCAAGAACTATCTGATGAATCCCGATCCGTACTTGTAGGAACGGGAAGGGAAGAAAGTATGTTGGGGAGGGGAGGGAAGAACTTTCTGTAGAAAGTTCTTCCCTCCCCTCCCCAAACCCCTCCCCTCCTATCTCAAAGACTTTTGACTT
>URTO01000368.1 GCA_900550745.1 uncultured Desulfovibrio sp.
TTACCCGCTCCTTGTAACAGGAATGAAAAATCAAATCCTTTATATTTAAGAGATGCACCAAAACCATAAACTAACTCAGCCTTTGACAGGCTCCCCTAGCTCGGATGACTATAGCGGGCGGCCCACCTTCTGTAAAGAGCCGTTTTCTCCCTTCTTTCCGCTACTTTTTGATGATCAGCAATTCCTCAAGGGGACGCTTCGGCACATGATGGACGCCCTGCGCGTCGCGCCAGTACTTCACGGAGCCGTCAGCGCCCACGGTTTCAACGCAGCGGGCTTCCTTTTGGAAGCCGAGCGCCAGCACGAGCAGCGGCTCAAGGTTCTCCGGGATGCCCAAAGCCTCGCGGATCTTGTGCGGATCAAAGGACAGGAAAATGCAGCAGCCGAGATCCCGCGTATACGCCGCCAACTGGATGGTCTGTGCGGCGATGCCCGCATCAATGGCATTCAATTTTGCCCGCGCCCCCGCTTCACCAAGAATGGCCACATAGCCGGTGGGACGCTCGCCCGCTTCGGGGCCGTCCCAATCGGGCAGCATCCCCGCCCACTTCAAGGCCGGAAAAACGGCGGCGCAAGCTTCCGGGGATTCCGCAACGGCAAACCGCAACGCCTGAGCGTTTCCGCCGCAAGGCGTCACGCGGGCACACTCAATAAGCCAATCCAGCGTTCCGGCGGGCATCCCCTCGGCTTCCCGGAAGCGGCGGCAAGTCCGGGCCCCGGTTACAAGCGCAAGAAAATCCATAAACAGCTCCTTGGTTGGGATTGTAAGCACCGCTTCTTTCTAGCACCCGCCGGGCCGGCCTACAACGGGTTGCGTCCTGACGGGGCGCGGGATAGTGTGTCTTCGCCCGGTTACGGGGCCGTGTCCCTTGCGGGGGCCCCTCCGCAGGCTTCCCCGCGCCATGAGACGCCGCTTCCCTTCCGGGGCATACGACCCATTCCGCAAAGGATTTTTATGAAGTATCTCGCCATAGACTACGGCCAGAAACGCACCGGCATCGCGGTTTCGGATACCGGGGGCAGCATGGCCTTCCCCCGCAAAACCATCCTCATGCGTACCCGCGCCGCCTTTTTTGAGGAATTGCTCGCCCTCATTGAGGCCGAAGCCGCGGACGCCATCGTCATAGGGCTGCCCATCGACCTTGACGGCGAGGAGAGCCTCACAACCCGGCAAGTCCGCAACTTTTCCAAAAGCCTCGCCCGGCGCACCACCCTCCCCTTGTTTTGGATGGAGGAAGCCCTCAGCAGCTACGAAGCCGAACGGGATCTCCGGGACGCCGGACGTTCCGCAGCCAAGGGCCGGGCCGTACTCGACCAGCAGGCCGCAGTACGCATCCTACAGTCTTTCCTTGATCAACCGGAAGCCAAACGGAAAGCCATATGAACGAGTCCCCCGAAGCAGCCAAGAACGCGCCCGCCGCCTCACGCCCGGAAGAAACGGGCATCCCTTCCGTCCCGCCGGATGCGCGGGAACAGCAGGATACTCCAGCTCCACAACATCCCAATGCGTCCCCCCCCGAAGCCGAGGGGGGACGGCAGGCCGACAAGGAGCCCGACGCAACACCTCCCCTCCCCCTTGAAAATGATGAAGAAGAGGAAACGCCGCCACCCGCCTCTGCGTCCGAGACGCCCAAACCCAAGCGCCTCTGGCCGCGCTTCCTGTTCGGGTTCATGCTGCTGGTTTTGCTGGCTTGCGGCGGAGCCGGTTGGCTGGCCTACGACTTCCTGAACAGCCCCGGCACCGATCCTGCCGTCGCGCCCGCTCAGAATGTGGAAGTGACCGTCAATCCCGGCACGACGTTCCGCACCCTGACGCCTGAGCTCGTCCGCCTTGGGGCCGTGCGCAACGCCGACAAGTTCATCCTCCTGCTCCGGTGGATGAGCTACAGGGACATTCCCCACGCGCTCAAGCCCGGACGCTTCCGGCTCAACACGGGCTGGACGCCGCAACAGGTCATCGATCAACTCGTCAACGGCTCCCCCCTGCTCGACCGGGTAACGATCCCCGAAGGCCTCGCATGGTGGGAAGTGGGCAAGCGGCTGGAAAAGGCCCGGATGGTGCGTTTCGAGGATTTCGCCAAGCTCGTCCATGACCCGGCCTTCCTGCGGCACTGGGGCATTCCGTTCGACAGCGCGGAAGGCTTCCTGTTCCCGGACACCTACCTGATCATGCGTCCGCTGGAACTCAATGAAACCACGGCAAAATCGGTCGTCGGGCGGCTTATCGACAACTTCTGGCGCAGAACCGCCCCGCTCTGGCCCGGCGGCAAGCGTCCGGGCCCCTCCGGGCGGGACGGGGTGCGGCGTCTGGTCACGCTGGCTTCCATCGTCGAGCGGGAAACCGCCGTCCCCTCCGAGCGCCCCCGCGTCGCCGGGGTATATGCCAACCGTCTGCGGCTCAATATGCTGCTCCAAGCCGATCCCACCACTGCCTACGGGCTTGGGGAAGGCTTTGACGGCAACCTGCGGCGCAGGCACCTCGACGACGAATCCAACCCCTACAACACCTACAAGCGCCCCGGCCTGCCGCCCGGCCCCATTTGTTCACCGGGCCTCGCCTGCCTCAAGGCAGCCGCCAATCCTGAAAAGCACGACTACATTTATTTTGTCGCGCGCGGGGAAGACGGCTCCCATGTGTTCAGCACCAATTTAGCCGCGCACAACAGGGCCGTCCGAGAGTATTGGGCGAAAAGGAGGGGG
>URTO01000369.1 GCA_900550745.1 uncultured Desulfovibrio sp.
TGTGTTCCTTGTACTCGTCGAGTTTCTGCTCCTTGCGGATGAAGTGCGGCACAAGGCTGACGTTGCCCTCGCCGTCCCGGCGCCAGCCTGCACGCCTTCGTACGTATGGGCGCCGAGCACCACGCCGTCCTTGTCGGTGAACGTCCCGTTCGTGGAACGGCAGTCCCCCGAAAAGGTGTTCCCCGTACCGCTCAAGTCCATGTTCCGGCTCCTGACGGTACACTGCGCGTCGGTCTGCATGGCGATGCCGGACGGAGCCGTGGTTTCGAGCTTCCCGCCGCTCATCTTCATGACCGCCGTTCCGTCCGTCATCGTGATGCCGTCCGGGCCGAGGCTGATGTAGCTTTTGCGCTCTTTGTCCCGCAGCTCGATGGCTTCCGTGCTGTAGTCGGCGATCTCCACGGCATCGGACGACAGGCCGGGAATGAAGATGGCGTCCGTGAGGCTGTGGCCGCGCGGCTGTATCAGCGCCGGGTCGCCGTAAAAAGGCGGCGCAGACACATCCCCGGCCTGCAAAAAGTTGTCGAGCCCGCGATCCGGGATGACGAGCAGCCCGGTGTCCCCCGGCTGGATGGGGACGGTCAGCAGAAAGCCCGCCGTCTGCGCGAACGGCAGCACGACGGGCACCCCGGAAAGCTGCGGAAGGCTCCGGTAGCTGACTTCCTCGCCCAGCGTGATTTTCATCTGGGTAGTGGGCTGCACGGTGACGCGGACGGGCGGCCCCGGCTGGAAAGCGAGCACCTTGGCGGGCATGGCGACGTGCAGGCCGTCCATCATGCGCCGCATCTGAAGGCGCAGGTTCTCTGATTCGGACGTAACGGAGTAGTCTGCCATCACTTTTTCCCCGGCGGGAACCGGAAGGACTCAATGTCCATCGTCCACGCCTCGCTGTAGGCGTCGATGTTGATACTCATGGTGTGAATGCGGTACATGCCGCTCAGACGGGTGTTGAGCGTGCTGTTGACCTTGATGGAGTGCCCGGCGCTGATGCCGGGAACGTAGAGGGCCTTGATCTTCACCCCGGACTGGATCTGCATCGGCCCGGTCAGCGTCGGCGCAATGCTGATCAGGCCGCCGTTCTCGCCGTTCAGTTCGACGTAGCTGCCGAGCATGAAACGATCCCCGATGGCCGTCACCTCGCCGTCCTGCACGCTCCACGAAAAGCCGTGTCCCTCTCCGAGCCGGGTCAGCCCGTCTTTCGTCGCGCCCGCGTAGCTCCACCCGCGCGGCCCGATGTTCCCGGCGACGCCCTGAAAGTTCCCGTCCTGCACAGTCAGCCCCGGCAGATCGGACGCCAGCTTCTGCGCCGCGACGCTCACGGGCGTGCCCGCGCCGAAGGTTACGGAACTGACGCCGCGCACGAGCGAGCCATACCCCGGCAGGGCCACCAGCTTGGTTACGATGTCCGGCCCGCTCCTCTCCGAGCTTGAGGACATGATCGAGCCCTGAAAGACTTTGCGCAGGTCGGTGTTGTCCCACCCCGCCTCGACCGTGATCTTGGTGAGGCTCCCCTTGATGGCGTTCCGGGTGTCGCGGGAGAGGTTATAGATGGAAATCTGCGACGGCTGCGGCATCCCCATGAGCGTCTTCTGGAACGTGCCCGTCACCCGCAGGCCCTCAAGCGTCCCGTCGCTCTTGAACTGTACAACCTCGCCCCGGCTCTTGCCCCTCCACTCTTCAAGCGGGCCGAGCGTGACGACGATGCGCCGCAGGAACGGACGGTTCGGCGTGGGGCTTTTCTTTTCAGCGGCCATCATTCCCCCGCAAGCCGAATCGCTTCGCCGAGCGTTTCCATCGGATCGCCGAGCGTGAATGGGGATTCCTCCCCTTCCGGGAACCACAGGACGTTGAGCGTATCGCCGGGGGCCTCCTCGTCGCCGGGCCTGCCCCGCGAGAGCGTCACCACGATGTTCTCGCCGTTGAAGGCGTCGCCATAGCCCGCAAGACAGTTCGGGCTCCCCGGAACCAGCTTCACCCCGGACGCCAGCATAGAGCCGCCAGCGTCGGAAATGTCGAGCAGCCACGCGGATTCCTGCCCGCGCACATAGTAGGAGCGGAAAAAATAGGTGCTGGAGCCGAGCACCACGGAAAACGTGCGCTCGCCGTCCGATGTGAGAGGAAGGAGGTATGCCATAGGGGAAGGATAGACGGGAATCTGCGTCTGCCTCACCCTGAACATGTTCCAAAACAAAGCCCCGGCTGCCGAATGAGGCCGGAGCTTTTGACAATCCAAACCGCCTACACGGCGGATAACCCATCGCTACTTACTTGTACCGATGCAAGCCTTCTACCGCCTTCGCGGCGGATATACCCTCTTTAACAAGAGTAGAAGAAGACCCTCTAAACCGCCTTCGCGGCGGATGGTTGGGGAACCTTTTATGCTTGTAATGCTTGAATCTTCTAAGCCGCCTACACGGCGGATAACGCCCCTGCCC
Organism: uncultured Desulfovibrio sp.; assembly: GCA_900550745.1. GTDB lineage: Bacteria > Desulfobacterota > Desulfovibrionia > Desulfovibrionales > Desulfovibrionaceae > Bilophila. Next base: position 2,436 of record URTO01000369.1, read on the forward strand.
TGCGTTATTCGTCGTCCGGTTCCTTCTAAGCCGCCTACACGGCGGATAACCTAGAATCTCTCGAAAAGTTTTCCCTGCTTTTCAACAGGTTACCCTTAACAAGGCTTCAGAAACTTCATTTTTACCCTCTCTTTCTAACTACCTTATTCTTAATCCCTTTTCTAGACAACTCTTTTATAAAGCCAAAGGAAGCCCCTCATTACTGTCGGGCTTTCTTTTTTCTGGAAGAGAATATGCAAAGACCAATCCCCCCCAGATC
>URTO01000370.1 GCA_900550745.1 uncultured Desulfovibrio sp.
AATCAAAAAGTGGTTACGATTGGTGCAAAAATGGTTGACAAGAAAAATACAAACAGACATATTGGACTTACCAATTTATTTTAAAAGGAATGCCTCATGGTCAAGACCGGAGCCGCCACAACCACCGCACGCCCCCTCCGGAGTTACCAGAAGCTCTCGGAGCGCCTCCGGCAGTTCATGGCCGACGGGCACTTCCACGACGGCGATAGGCTCCCCCCGGAGCGATCACTCGCCGAGTCCTTCGGCGTTTCCCGTAGCAGTGTCCGCGAAGCCATCCGCACACTAGCGGAAAAAGGGCTCCTCGAAAGCCGCCACGGCGACGGCACCTACGTCAGGGTGCCGGATATGGAGCCGCTGCGCAAAGCCATCATCGAAGCCGTGCATTCCGAGGGTGTGCTGTTCGACGAAGTGACTGAATACCGCCGCATCGTGGAACCCGCCATCGCCGAACTCGCCTCCCTGCGGCGTACCCTTAACCAACTCGATCAGCTCAAGATCATCACCTGCGACCAGCAGCGGTGTCTCCTCCTCGGCGAGGATGACGGTGCTCTCGACGCCCGATTCCACCAGCAACTCGCAGAATGCGCGGGCAACCGACTCCTCGCCGAAACCATCACCCAGCTCAACGCCCTGTATGCCGGAGGACGTACGCCCGAACTACGCGATGCGACATGGCGGCAGTTCTCCGTTTCCTCCCACCTGCAGATCATTGATGCGCTCGAACGCCAATCCCCTGAAGAGGCCCGCAAGGCCGCCGAAGCCCACATCGATCACGTCGTTTCAAAACACCTTTTCGCCACTGCGAGAGATTAACATGTTGCTTTCCATTCTCGTCTACTGCGTTCTCGGAGCCGTCGCCGGTGCCTTCGCCGGCCTGCTCAGCGTGGTCGGCGTCCGGATGCTCGTCAACGCCCTGTAGGCGGAAACCAAATCAGAGAGGAACGTGTCATGAAGAGCCTTACCGACGTCATCAGTGGAATCATCCTGCTCGTCCTATGCGGAATCGGGGCTTGGAGCGTGAGCACCCTTCCCGAATCCGGGATGGAACAGCTCGGCCCCGGCGCTTTTCCCAAAATGATCCTTGTGCCTCTGGTCATTCTGAGCTTCATCCTGATCGTGCAGGGATTCCGCAAGGCTCCGGCGAAGTCCTACTGGCCCGAGGCCAAGGTCTTTAAAAAGATACTCCTCTTCATCGGGCTGTTCTACTTCTATCTCATCACGTTCACCGAACTAGGAGACCTGTTCCTCAACATGGAAAATCCGCCCTTCAACGCCAATGGCGCGTTCAGCATCAGCACCGCGCTCTTCCTGCTCATCGCGCTGCCACTGCTCGGACGGCGCAAGCTCGTGGAAATTGTCGCCGTGGCGGGCATCACCACGGGCGTGCTGGTGGGCGTCTTCGCCGGATTCTTCCAAGTCCTCCTGCCCTGACGCACCGTCCCGCAGGGCGGATTTCCCAACTGGTTACAGCGACACGGCAACGGGTCGCAAGCAGATACAAAAGCCATCTGTTTCGGAGGGGATATGTTCGCGAATATTTTTGACGGCATCATGAACGCCATTTCGATGGGTTCCCTGTTCGCCAACCTCATGGGTGTGGTTCTCGGAATCATCTTTGGCGCGCTGCCCGGCCTGACCGCCGCGATGGGCGTGGCCCTGCTCATCCCGCTAACCTTCGGCATGCCCCCGGTTGAGGCGTTCTCGGCTCTGCTCGGCATGTACGTGGGCGCCATCTACGGCGGGTGCATCACCGCCATCCTCGTCGGCACGCCCGGCACTGTCTCTGCCGCCGCCACCATGCTCGAAGGCCCGGCCCTGACCGCACGCGGCGAGTCCCGGCGAGCGCTGGACATGGCAACGTGGGCGTCCTTCATCGGCGGTTCCGTCAGCGCTCTGGCGCTGGTAAGCGTGGCCCCGCTGCTCGCCAAGGCCGCCATGTCGTTCGGCGCCGCAGAATATTTCGCGGTCGCCGTGTTCGGCCTCACCGTGGTGGCCTCCCTTTCCTCCGGCAAGCTCGTGAAAGGCCTCATCTCTGCACTGGTCGGCCTGTTCCTCGCCACCATCGGCATCGACCCCGTGACCGGCGACATGCGCAATACCTTCGACAATCCCAATTTGTTCAACGGCCTGTCGTTAGTGCCAGTGCTGGTGGGCCTTTTCGCCATGTCTCAGGTGCTCGTGACCGTCGAGGACGCCATCCGGGGCGTATCGCTCAAGGAAGGCACCGTATCCAAGCGCGGCCTCTCGCTCAGGGATCTCACCTCCAACACCGTCAACTTCATCCGTTCCTCCGTGATCGGCACACTCATCGGGATCATCCCGGCGACGGGCGTATCGGCGGCTACCTTCCTCGCTTACTCAGAAGCCAAGCGTTTCTCCAAGACCCCGGAAAAGTACGGCAAGGGCTGTCTTGAAGGCATTGCCGCCACCGAATCCTCCAACAACGCGGTGTGCGGTGGTGCGTTGATCCCCTTGCTCACCCTCGGCGTGCCCGGTGACATCATCACTGCCATCATGCTCGGTGCGCTCATGATTCAGGGCCTCACCCCCGGCCCCCTGCTGTTCGTGGAGCATCCGGTGACGGTGTACGGCATTTTTGCCGCCTTCATCATCGCCAACGTCCTGATGCTGGATACGGACGATGCGCGCCTCCGCCAAGTCTTGATAAACCTGCTGGTGAATG
>URTO01000371.1 GCA_900550745.1 uncultured Desulfovibrio sp.
GAAAACATTGAGGAAACCCTTCGGGCTCAATACTCTCAGAACTCTAAAGGGATATATAATGGCGGTTTCCCGGCGTTCGCGGCACCTTTTGCGCAAGGCACAAAACGAATCAGGAGGTTTTTCCATGCGTAAACTGATTGCTGTGACATATGATACGGAATTCAAGGCCGAAGAAGTGCGCCTTCAGTTCCTGAAAATGCAGAAGTCGTATCTGGTTTCCCTTGAGGACGCCGTGGTTGTTGAAAAAAAGCAGAACGGCAAGGTGAAGCTGCACCAGATGTACAACCTGACCGCCAGCGGCGCTGTCGGCGGCGGTTTCTGGGGCGTGCTCATCGGCCTGATCTTCATGAATCCGCTGCTCGGCCTTGTGGTCGGGGCCGGAGCCGGAGCCGTCGCCGGTGCGCTGAGCGATGTGGGCATCAACGACGATTTCATGAAGCAGCTTGCTGAAAAGCTGACGCCCGGCACGTCCGCCCTGTTCGTTTTGGTCGACTCCGACCTCACCGACAAGGTGCTCGACGCCCTGCGCGGCACAGGCGGGACTGTCCTCCAGTCCTCGTTGTCCCATGAGGACGAAGCCAAGCTCCAAGCCGCCCTGAACAGCGCCCGCGCCGCTCAGAAGGATGCCGAATAGCTCGCCGATGCTCCGGAAAGGCAGTATGGAAAGGCCGCTTCCTCAGGGAAAGCGGCCTTTTTGTATGCGCAACGGGGAGGCGGTATGGAATCCTCCCCCGCACATCAGGCGGGAGGTCCGCTTATGCGCTTTCCAACTGGCCGAGGTTGTCCACGACCAGCGTGGGCTGGCGTTCGAGGCCGGGCAGGTCGCTGCGCTTGGCTTCCCCGCTGAGGACGAGGATGAAGTCGATGCCCGCGTTTTCGGCGAGTTTCTTGTCCGTGCTCAGGCGGTCTCCGACCATAACCATGTCTTCTTTTGCATAGGTATCCAGAAGCGTGCCGAGCACTGCGGGGTCGGGTTTGCCGAAGATATGCTGTGGGCGGCGTCCCGTAGCGGTTTCAAACAGCGACATGAAGCTGCCCGCATCCGGGAGCGGCCCTTGCGGGGAAGGGCAGACGAGATCCGGGTGGGTGGCGAGGTAGGCTACTTCCGGGTTTTGCAGCAGCAGGGCGGCGTGGGTGAGCTTTTCGTAGGTGAGCTCCGTGTCGTATGCCAGTACGACGGCTTCCGCGCCTTCGGAGTCGCCGTAGCCGAGGACGTTCAGTTCCGGCATCCGTTCGCGCAGGCACGCCACGAAGTCACGGTTCCCCACGGGGTACACCGTGCGGATGCCGTTCGCCCGCAGGTGGGCGATGAGCGGCGTCACGGGGGAAAGGATGCGGTCAAGCGTCGCCGGGATGCCCATCCGGGCCAGCTTGTTGACGTAGGTCGTCGGGGCCTTTGACGTGTTGTTGCTGAGGAAATGGAAGTCGATGGCGTCCCAGTGGCGGAGGATGAAGCCGACCGTTTCTTGAATGGGGATGTCGCCGAGGTAGACGGTTCCGTCGAGATCCAGAACAAAACATTTCTTGTTGAGCATGGCAGTCTTCCGGGGATCAGTGTTGGAAAGCGCGTTACCATACGGAGACTTTGTGCGCCTGTCCAGCCGGACAGCCTTTGACGTTTCCCCACAGCCTGTTGAACCAAAAGGAAGAACAGGATAAAAGCGGGGAGCACAGGGAGGACACATGAGCAAAACTTCCGCTCGTCATCAGGCCTTGCAGGAGTTCCTTTCGGCCCGCGGCTACGCGACCATCGAGGAGCTGGCCCGGCATTTTGAAGTGACGCCGCAGACGGTTCGTAAAGACATCAACGCGCTCGCCGGAGAGGGGAAAGTGCAGCGTTTCCACGGCGGGGCGGGCATGGTTTCCGGTTCGGAGAACATCGTTTACGACGAGCGCAAGGGGATTTGTCAGGAAGAAAAGCGGCGTATCGGCGCTCTGCTGGCGACGCACATCCCGGACGGCGTTTCCGTGTGCATCAATATCGGAACCACCACCGAAGAGGCGGCGCGCGCCCTGCTTGAGCACAAGAACCTGCGCGTGGTGACCAACAGCATCAATGTGGCTTCCATCTGCGCCCGCAACTCCTCCTTTGACGTGGTGGTCGCCTGCGGCACGGTGCGGCACAGGGACAACGGCATCGTCGGGGCCAGCGCCGAGCGTTTTATCCGCGAGTTCCGCGTGGACTACGGCATCATCGGCATTTCCGGCATTGACGAGGAGGGCAACCTGCTTGATTACGACTACCGGGAAGTCGCCGTGGCCCGTACCATCATCGAATGTTCCCGCCGCGTGTTCCTCGTGACCGACCGATCCAAGTTCGGGAGGCCCGCAATGGTTCGCGTCGCGCACCTTTCAGACATCAACGCGCTGTTCACCGACGGCCCCATCGACACCAAGTGGGCGGATCTCATCCATGAGCACGGCGTCGAATTGTTCATGGTCTGATCGGATCGAAAAGAATGACGATAGGAAGGGAATCTTTCGGGAGAAAGGTTCCTTTCTTTTAGAATGGCTGTATCACAGCAAACGATTGATGTTTTCTTGAAGTCCCAAAGACATAGCCGATAAAATACCCCAGTCATAAAGCCAGTCAACGAAAAACAATATTCCTTGAATAGCGGACTTGCAGAACTCTCATCAGTCAATGCAAAACGAGTTCCTATCTGAACACCTTC
>URTO01000372.1 GCA_900550745.1 uncultured Desulfovibrio sp.
AATCTAATGAGTCTCGGTGCCATTGACTTTGGTATTGTAGTAGATGGCTCTATCGTTATATTGGAAGGTATCCTCGCTGAGAAGACGGTTCCGCTTGGGGCCGCGCGGAACCTTGCCATTGCCAAGGCTGAGGGTTCCCTGCTGGCGTTTCTGGACTGTGATGACGAATGGCTTCCCACCAAGCTGGAAAAGCAGGTGATGCTGTTCGATGCCAATCCGAGGCTCGGTTTGGTGAGCACGGATACCGAGATGTTCAGCGGGAAGGGCACGCTTTCGCGGATGTTCGAGTCGACGCATCCGGCGCGGGGCATGGTGTTCCGCGAGCTCATGACCCGGCAGTGGATTTCCATGTCCTCGGCCATGATTCGGAAATCGGCGCTGGACAGCCTGGGCGAGTGGTTCGACGAATCCCTGAACGTATGTGAAGAGGCGGATGTGTTTTATCGCATCGCCAAAACGTGGGAACTGGATCATGTGGACGAGCCGCTGACCCGTTGGCGCGTCCACGGCGTGAACACGACATTCCGCAAGTTCGGCCAGTTCGCGGATGAAACGCTCCGTATCCTCGACAAGCACCGGAGGCTGTACCCCGGCTATGACCGGGATTATCCCGATCTGGTCGGGCTCCTTACCCGCCGGGCCGCGTTCCAGAAGGCCGTGGCCCTGTGGCGCGAGGGCAGCGGGGCGGAGGCCCGCAGGCTGGTGGCTCCTTATGTGTCCTCGCCCAAGATCCGCCTGTTCTGGCTGGCGTCATGGCTGCCCGGAAGCCTCTTTGATCCGCTTTCGCAGTTATATTTCAAGCTCCCCGGCTTTCTGCGCAAATAAGAAACGTGTGAAGGCAGGCTGTTGCGTTTGCTTCCGCTTTGATTGTGTGTTTTCATGGAAAAAGCCGGAATGGGTTCTTTTGAGCGGCCTCCTCGCCCTGCTTGAGGCGGGAAGGAGATATGTCCGGGGAGGAGGAAGAAATCCTCTTCAAGAGGATTTCTTCCTCCCCGTCACACCCCACCTCTACCGATATTCCTTATGACACGAACATTTGTTTTCACAGTTGACGGCGGGCGGGTGCGGCTTGACCGTTTCCTTGGAGAGGCCCTGCGGGAACAGGATGTTTCACGTGAAAAAGTGAAACGTGCCATCCGGGACGGCGGCTGTCTTGTTGACGGGGCCGTGTGTACGGATGTCTCCGCCAAGGTAGGGGCCGGGCAGTCCGTGGAACTCAGGATGGAAGCGGAGCCGACATCCGTGCAGCCGGAAGAGGGCGAACTGGAGATCCTCTATCAGGATGCGTGGCTTGCCGTGCTCAACAAACCGGCGGGGATGACCGTACACCCCGCGCCGAGCTGCCCTGAGGGGACGCTCGTCCACCGGCTGGTGGCGCGTTTCCCGTCCCTGCGGGCGCAGGAAGGCTTCCGGCCCGGCATCGTGCACCGTCTGGACAAGGACACCTCCGGGCTTATCTGTGTGGCGCTTACGGAAGAGGCGAGGATGCGGCTTTCCGAGGCGTTCGCGGCACGGGAAATACGGAAGGAGTACCTTGCTCTGGTGCAGGGCGTCCCCGCCCCGGCGGGCACGGTGGATGCGCCGCTCGGCAGGCATCCCACGGTGAAGGTCAAGGTTGCGGTGGTGAAAAACGGGAAGGAAGCCCGCAGCGAGTGGCGTGTGCTGCACAAGGGGCAGGGCTACAGCCTGCTTGGGGTACGGATTTTCACGGGCCGCACGCACCAGATCCGTGTGCATATGGCGCATGTTGGGCATCCCCTCTGGGGCGACAAATTATATGGAAGGGGAGGGCAGGCTCTGACGCCGCCCGTCCCCGGCGTGCTGCTCAAACACGATCCGGCTCTGCGTCAGATGCTGCATGCATGGCATTTGTCGTTCATCCATCCGTTTACGGGCGAGAAGATGGCCTTCACCTGTCCGCCGCCGGAGGATTTCATCCAGACGGCTCTGATCTTGGAACGACACATGCGGCGCGTCGTCGTAACCGGCGTGGCGGGATCGGGGAAGTCGCTGTTTATGCGGATGCTGGCGGAGGAGGGCGTCCCGACATGGAGCGCGGATGCGGCGGTAATCCGGCTCTATGAGCCGGGCCGGGAGGCTTGGCAGGCGCTGCGCCTGCGCTATGGAGATCGGTTCATTCCCGACGACCGTTCGCCTGTGGATCGTAAGGCTTTGGCTGCCGCGTTGTTGCCGGAAGCTGAGTCGGGCGTGGACGTGCATGAGTTGGAAAACTTGCTGCACCCGCTGGTGCTGGATGATCTTGAACGCTTCTGGAGCGGGCAGGAAGAAGCGGGGCGGGGCTACGCCGTCGCCGAGGTGCCGCTGTGGTTCGAGTCCGGCTGGAGCCGCAAGTTGTGCGGAGAACGGCGGCCCTACGTTGTGGGGATTTCCTGCGAGCAGGGCGAACGCTGCCGCCGCCTGCTGGAAGTGCGGGGCTGGTCGGATACGCTCATGGCCCGGATGGACGGCCTCCAGTGGACGCAGGAACGCAAGATGGCGGGGTGCGATCAGGTCATCACCAATTCCGGGACGGAAGAGGCTTTGCGGGGCAAGGCAAGAGCTTTTATCCGGGAGATGGAGCACTGGGAGGCGGAAAGCCGGTCTGCCTTCCTCGAACAGTGGGGGCGTCTGGTGAACGAGCCTTGCCCAGAGGTAGGGTAGGTCTTTGCAAGG
>URTO01000373.1 GCA_900550745.1 uncultured Desulfovibrio sp.
AACGACATACTCTAACAGAGCCTTAGAAAATCATTGAGAAAGCGAATATCTCCCACCCCGGTGGGGAGAGGGACGCTTTTCATCAACCCTAAAAAAACGGGGATGGATGGCTCGGCAGGGCCGAAAGCCTTGGGGAAGAGAGGGCTTCTGGAGAAAAGGAAACGGCTGTGCCATAGGAAGCGGTTGATGGTTTATTTCTTGAAATTCCAAAGGAATAACTCAAAATGCCCCAATCATGGAGTCCTTCGGCGGAAAAATTGGAGAAAAAGTCAGTTTTTCATCATATTGTGGAGATAAAACAATCCAATGCCATGACAGGGCCAAGGGAAATCATCCCCGTATGACGAAAGCCTTGGGGGAGGGCGCGGGGAGTTCTGGCAGCGTTAAGGGGCGGGGAAAGCTTCCTTGAGAAAGCTTTCCCCGCCCCTGACTCTCTTTCCCCCAAGGCGTGTTATCTTCTGCCCATCATTTCCTGCGTATTGAAGGTGAGGAGGAGTTCCTGCTGATCGGGCGTGGGCGGTGCGGGGAGCACCTTCGTCCTGATGACCGCGTTGACTGCCGAGGCGTCGACTTCGGCCCTGCCGGAGCTGCGGGCGACGGTACAACTGAGGACTTTGCCGCTCGGATCAAGCTTTACATTGACCTGCACGGAAAGGTTCACGCGGGAGTAGGTCGGCATGCTCCAGTTCGGCCGCACCGCAAGGATGACCTGCCCCATATACACGTCGTAAATGCCGCCTCCTCCGGGGCCGTCGCCTTCGCCGCCGCCACCGCCTCCGGCACCCCCGGCGCTCTTCTTGAAGTCGGCGAGGGCGCCCGCAACGGACGACTTGCCGCCTTTTTCCTTGGAGCCCTGCGATGTTCCGGCCTTCTTTTTGGCGTCGTTCAGCGCGTCGGCAAGGGCCTTGCTCGGATCTACGCCGTCCTTTTTCTTGTCGGATTCCTTGGCGGGCTTAGCCTTGTCGTTCGCCTTCTTGGCTTTCTCCGAAGCTTCTTTCTTGTCCTTCTTGCCGTCGTCCTTAGGCTTTTCCTTCGGTTTTTCCTTGGGCTCTTCTTCCTCGTCCTTGGGCTTCTTGGGTTGCTTTTTCTGCGCCAGCGCGACCTCGTCCGGCTTGGGTTCGGGTTTCGGTTTGGGCTTGGGCTGCGATTCCTTCTTGGGCTCGGCCTTGGGCTGTGCCGTGTCCTCGCGGGCTACGGGGACGGCGCTGGCCGCCTGTTCCGCCGGGGCGGGCTGAGGTGCGGCCTTTGTCGGCATGGGCTTGCCCTGCGGCCCGAGCACGGGCGAAGCCATCCGGTTGCCGCCCGGAGCGCCCATGTTCACGCTGATCTGCATCATGGGCTGATCAAGCTTCATGGGCGGGGAACTCGGCCACAAGAAAATCAGCAGCGCCAGAGCGAGGTGCAGGAGGATGGAAAAGAAATAACTGCCAAACATTGGTGGGTCTGCCTTTTTCCCCGGCTGAGGAAGCCGGGGCCCTTCTATCCGTTGTACGCGACCGGCGGAAGGCCGGGGCTTTACTTCTTGCCCTTCTTTGCCGGAACGGCGGGCGCATCTTCCCGCAGGGCCACCACGCCGAGCTTGTCGACCCCGGCTTCACGGATGCGGCCCATCACGTCCACGACAAGGCCGTAGGCCACGTCCTTGTCGGCTTGGAGAAACAGCTGCTTGTTCTGCTGCTTGACGAGCAGATCGATTTTATCCTGAAGCTCATCCAGCCCCACCTCGTACGAATCGAGGAAAATGACGCCGTCCTTGCGGATCGTCAGGATCATGTTGTCCGATTCGGTGGGCAGGGTTTCGACGGCCCGCGTCTGGGGCAGGTCGACGTCAAGCCCTTCCGTCATCATCGGCGCCGTGACCATGAAGATGATGAGCAGGACCAGCATGACGTCGACGAACGGCGTCACGTTGATTTCCGACACGAATCCTTTCTTGCCGCCGACAGAAGCTCCCATGAGGCACCTCTACTCGGCCTGTCCGCTTCTGGACACGGGGCGGTGGGCGTTCAGCTCGCGCTGGACGCGGTTGAGGAACATGCCGGCGAAGTTGACGAGGCGGGTTTCGAGCACCCCGAGGCTTCCGTGGAACGTGTTGTAGCCGATGGTCGCCGGGATGGCCACGAGAAGGCCCATAGCCGTGGCGATGAGGGCTTCGGAGATGCCGGGCGCGACGGTGGCGAGGGAGGCTGATTTCATGGCGCCGATGGCGTGGAAGGTGTTCATGATGCCCCAGACGGTGCCGAACAGCCCGATGAACGGCGCCGTGTTCGCGGAGGTCGCCAGGAAGGACAGGGAGCTTGTGAGGCGGGTCATTTCCATGTCCACGCCCTGCCGGAGCGCGCGGCGCACGTTGTCGACCACAACGTCTTCGGAGTTCCCGGCCTCTTTCGAGCGGTTGAATTCGGTCACGCCCTCGTGGGCGACGGTATACAGCGGGGAGTCGGGATCGCCGCCGAGGGACTGCACGGCCTCGCGCAGGTCACGGGCATGGTTGAAACGGTCCATGCCGTCGGCGGCCTTTTTGAGCGCCGCCCGGATGTTCATCCATTTGCGGAACATCAAGGCCCAACTGAATACGCTCATGAAGAGCAGGGGCACCGGACCGCTGACTACGGCTCCCGTGCTCTTCACGGTCTTCACGATCTTCTCGGCCGACTTATCGACGAG
>URTO01000374.1 GCA_900550745.1 uncultured Desulfovibrio sp.
ATAGTCTATAAACGCCTGGTTCACCAGCTTCACTCCACCCGGAGTAGGATAATCCCCACTGAAATACCAGTCGCCCGCGAAGACCACGCCGCCCTTTTCCTGAATGATGAAGGTGTGCGGGGCCCAGATGGCGATGCCGTCGCCGATGTTGTTTTCAAACGCGCCCACGACCTGCGACTGATCCATGTTCTTGATGACCACGTCGCTGTCCTTGAGGCCGAGGACGTTGAGCCATGTGCTGAGGGCGTAGTGCGACGAGGTCAGCGTGGTGGCGAGGAAGGTCTTGCCGCGCACGGTTTCAGGGCTGCCGTAGACTTCGGGGTAGTCCTTGTTCCAGCCCTTGACCTTGGCGATGGGGCTGTCGGCGCGGACGACGACGGAGGTGCAGAGCGCGGCCTCGTTGTTGGCCTGCGCGATGATGGAGGTGCCGTAGCGCAGGTTGCCGAGCATGGCGGGCAGGGCGCCCACGGCGGCGAAACGCCATTCCCCGGCGGGCAGGGCGTTGAGGATGTCCGGGCCGGAGTTGAACAGCTTCATTTCGATGTCAAGCCCGGCTTCCTTGTCCCAACCCTTTCCCTTGGCGTACCACATCAGGAACGTCTCGTGCTCGTCCAGCCATGCGGTGGGGACTTTGACGAGATCAGCCGAGAAGGCGCTGCCCACGGTCAGGTTCAACACGCAAAGGGTTGCAGCCATGATGCCTAAAAAGCGCTTCCACATAAGGGACTCCTTGTTTATGTGGACGCTCCCGTATAGGAGCGCCCTTTTTGGGCAAGAGGTTGTCTCACGGTGAAAACCGGGCTCTTCAAACATTGCTCCGCCCATCCCTTTCCGGGGATAAGGGGGGGCCGCCGCGCCCATTGCGGGGGGGTGCGGCGCGGCGGCCTCTAGAGGGATTCGTAACGCCGCATGATCCCGCGCACCTCATCGAGCGGCAGCGCGTACATGCGCCGCCCAAGGATGCCGTCCGTATCCGTCGCCGCGCACATGGCGTTGACGATGGCTTCGTGGGTGGCTTCGACCGTGGCGCGGAACAGGGGGTCCATGCAGCCGTGCGACAGGGTGCGCACGGTATGCTCACGCGGGCCGCCCCCGGCGTTGTTGCCAAGCCGGTTGGCGGTGGAAAAGGCGATGAAAATATCTCCCGATCCGTCGAAGGCGAGGCCCCCGGTGCGTCCGAGGCCGAGCCCGGCGCGGCGGGCCAGCCGCTTGCACTGGTCAGGGGTAAGCGGGGCGTCGGTGGCGACGACGATGATGATCGAGCCGTCCTCTTTGGGCGTGGGCTGGGACGCCTGTTCCTTGCCGGGGATGCGCGAGGTGGGGATGTGCCTGCCCACGGGCACGCCGTTGATGAGCAGATCCTCACGCTTGCCGTAGTTGCCCTGGATGAGCACGCCCACGGTGTAGCCGCCGAGCTCCTTGGGGAGCACGCGGGAACTTGTCCCGATGCCGCCCTTGAATTCGTGGAGGATCATGCCGGTGCCGCCGCCGACGCAGCCTTCCGCCACCGGGCCGGAGGCCGCCGAATCGAGCGCGGCGTACAGGTGCTCAGGCCGCACGTGCATCCCGTTGATGTCGGAAAGCCAGCCGTCCCACGTCTCGCCCACGACCGGGAGCATCCAGTACGAGGAACCGTCGGTCTTTTGGCGTTGGGCGTAATAGCCGATCATGGCGTCGCGCACGACGCCGAGGCTGTGCGTGTTGGTCAGGGCGATGGGCGTGGTGAGCAGGCCCGATTCCTCGATCCAGTGGCAGCCGGAAAGCTCGCCGTTCCCGTTCAGGCTGAATACGCCCGCATACATGGCGTTTTCCACGATGTCCTCGGCGGGGAGCACGACGGTGACGCCCGTGCGGGCGATGCCTTCGATGGGGCCCGGCCCCTCCTTGATGACGGTGGAGTGCCCCACGCGCACGCCCTTGACGTCGGTGACGGCGTTGTATTCCCCGCAGGGGAACCCTTCGATGCGCGCGATGTCTCTGATTCTCATGATTCGGTTCCTTGCTGCCAGTTGAACGACCAATGGACTTGCGTGACGTAGCGGGAAAGCTCTTCGGCGGTTCCGGATTCAAACAGCTCGATGATCCGGCCGTGCTCGGCGTGGTCGGCCGCGCAGAACGCCTTGCCCCAGTCCCTCTGGGAGAACTGGAACAGCCGCAGCCGGTTGATGCGCAGGAGCTTTCTGAGGAGGGCGCTGGTTTCCAGCTCAAGGTAGGTCTCGTGGAAAGCCAGATTGATACGGTTGTACTCGTCGCTGGAAATGTCCTGCGTTCCGGGGTGCATCCGGGCGTTGAGCTCTTTGAGGCGGGCGATGTGGCCCGGCGTCATGCGGGGGAAGACGTTGCGGATGACCTGCCCGTCTAGCACGCCGCACACCTCATAAATCTCCTGCTTCTCCTCTTCGGAAAGGACGGTTACCATGACCCCGCGCTGCGGATAGAGGGTCACGAAGCCTTCCGCCTGAAGTTCCAACAGGGCGTCGCGCAGCGGCGTCTTGCTGATGTTGAGTGCCTCGGCCAGCTTGTTCAGGCTGATGGCCTCGCCGGGGACGATGATCCCCTGCTGGAGATCCGAGAGGATCCGCTCGTAAACGGCCGTCCTCAACAGGCCGGGGTTCGTATTCAGTCTGATCATGCTGGCATTCCTTGCTGTTGGGGTAGTGATAT
>URTO01000375.1 GCA_900550745.1 uncultured Desulfovibrio sp.
AGGGGGGCTTTCTCCAGAAAGGCCCCCTCGCCCCCTCCAAATTTTTTCTACTCAGCCTTGGCGTGCAGCACGTGCACGGCGCAGCCAAGTCACGGGTCGTAGGCGCGGATCACGCGCCCAACGTTGACGGGGCTGCCAACATCGGGAACGGGAACGCCGATAAGCGCCTCCTCAACGGCCCCGCGCTTCCCGGCGTCGTCCCGCGGCGAACAGTTCCACATGGAGGCGGCGACCACCGCGTAGTCGTCGATCACGCCGTTCTTCACGCGCATGTAGTGGCACAGCGCGCCGCGCGGCGCTTCGGTAAAGCCGATGCCCTCCCCGGCCTGCGGGACTTCCGGCAAGGCGAAGGTCTGCGCGCCCGGCTCCAGCTCACGCAACCAATACTCAATCATGCCGAGGAGCTGATACACCTCCTCAACGCGCGCCACGTTTCGCCCCATGATCGAAAAAGCGGGGTTCTCCCCAATCTCGCGGAACGTCTCCGCACGGATGCCGAACATATCGGCAAAGAACCGCTGGCCAATGGGCGAAAGCGGCTTGTCGTTGATCCACATGCGCGCCAGAGGGCCGACTTCGACCCGATGCCCGGCATACAAGGGGGCCTTGATGAAGCTGTACGCGCCCTCCTTGCCCACCTGCGGATTGGATTCCGACTTCTGGAGCGGCGTGCCGGAAGGCGCGGGCTCAAACCACGAATAACGCACATCCTCAAGGATGCGGTTCCCGTCGAACGGCTCGTCACGCCCGTTGATGTAGGCCCCGGCATTGAAGAACTGCTCGCCCTTCCCCGCCAGCGGGAACACGCCCACGCACAGGGCGTTCTTGTAGCCGTGCGCCATCCCGAACATATCCATGTAGCGTGAGGCGATGGTGTAGACCAGCGGCAGGTAGCGGCTTTCCACGAACTTCCGTACCTGCTTCATGCGCGCCGCGTATTCGAGAATCGTCCCGCGGTCGGGGATCTGCGCCGCGCCGCCGCCGAGGATACCCTGCAAGTGCGGCATACGCCCGCCGAACAGCGCCACAAGCTGGTGGCAGACCTGCCGGACTTCCAGCGCCTCGATGTATTCATCCATCGCCAGCGTGTTCTGCTCTTCGGAAAGCCGCAAATCGGGATTCCGGTAGCGCGGGATGAACGGCACGGTATCCGGCCCGTGGAAATAGTCCTGCCCGCCGAGATGGTAAAAATGCAGGATGTTGGACTGGAGATAATTGCCCGCCAGCATCAGGTTCCGGGCTATGCGCCCGTTTTCGGGCACCTCGACGCCGCACACGGCCTCAATCGCAAGGGACGACGCCGTAGCGTGCGCCACAGGGCACACGCCGCAGATGCGCTGTACGATCTGGGAGGCGTCGCGGGGGTTCCGCCCGCGCAGGATGGCCTCGAATCCCCGGAACATGCCGCCGGTGATCCACGCATCGGCGACTTTGCCGTCCTCCACCTGCACCTCGACCTTGAGATGCCCTTCAAGCCGGGTAACGGGATCGATGGCGATAACGGTCTTGCTCATGCTGCCTCCGGGCGATCAGTTTTCATAGAAGGGGGACATGCCGTCGGGAAAATTGGGCGACGTGCAGCCCACGCAGGTGGCGTTGGCGATGCACCAGTTGACCCCGCCGTTCCACTTCCGCGTGGCTGAGTCGCAGCCGCTCCACGGCCCCCGGCAGCCGAGCTCGAACCGGCAACCCTTCTTGTCCGTCATGGACGGGGAGAACACACCGTCCTCAAAAGACCCCAAATACGGACAGCTCAGATGCGTGTTCGGATAAAACACCTTGGGCCGCCCAACGTCGTCAAGCCCGCGCATGATCTCCAACACGCCGCCTTCCGTGCCCTTGCGCTTCATGGCGTCGAGCAGGAGGGCCAGCGTCCCGACCATCCAGTCGGGGTGCGGAGGGCAGCCCGGAACATTGATTACCGGGGTGGGGATGCCCCGCATCTTCAAAAATCGGCTTACGCTCACCGCTTCCGTCTGCTGCCCGCGCGCCGCCGGAACCCCGCCGTAGGACGAACACGTCCCGGCGGCAACGACGGCCGCCGCGCTCCGGGCCAGAATGTCCGTGGTTTCAGCCACGGTATATTCATGGTGGTCCACTTCCCCCACGACGCAGTATTTCCCGTCCGCCTTCAAGGGGATGGAGCCTTCGACGATAAGCACATACCGGCTGTTGAACTCGTTGGATTTGTCCAGCATGTTCTGGAAGGCGAGCTGTCCTTCGGCGGCCATGATCGTGGGGTGGAAATGCATGGCGATGATTTCCAGCAGTACCTTGGCGATGCCGGGGTGGGCGTTGTTGAGCAGGGACACGGTGCAGCCCGTACACCCCTGCCCTTCGACCCAGAACACCGGAGGGCGCTGTCCGGTCAGCGTTTCCGCAAGCACATCCCGCACGAACGGGTGAAACATGCCGGAAACCCCGATTCCCGCCACCGTCCCGGTGCAAATACGCACGAAGTCCCGTCGGGTAAGTTCCATAGGAAACCTCTTGTTTCGGTTACAGACGTATTCGGGGGAGGAGCCCCCCGCAGGAAGGGCGCCTCCCCCATTCCCTCCCCCCAAATATCCGACAGCAGGGAAGTTCAGCGTCGCCTCGGCGGGAGAGTGCGCCGGGGGCTCCGCCTCTCCAACGTATCGTGAGGGGACCGTGAATCAATGATT
>URTO01000376.1 GCA_900550745.1 uncultured Desulfovibrio sp.
GGCCCCCTTTTTCAAAAGGGGGCCTCTCCCCTCCCCAATCTTCAATTCCCTTCTTTCCCCACCCCTTCCAGCCACTCGCCAAACGCGGCACGGGCGCGATCCGCATACCACTGCTTGCGTTCCTTCTTTTTCACGCGGACTTCGGGCTCCGGCATGAGCCCGAAATGCACATTGGACGGCTGAAAATGCTTGGCGGGCGTAGCCAGATGGTTGAGCAGCGCGCCGAGGGCCGTCGTTGCCGGAGGCTTCGGCAGGGAACGCCCCGCCAGCTTCGCCGCCAGCATCAGCCCCACCCACAAGCCGCAGGCAATGGACTCGACATAGCCTTCCACTCCGGTAATCTGCCCGGCAAGATACACGTTCGGGCGGGACTTGAGGGCAAGCTCTTCATTCAGGGCCACGGGCGCATTCACGTAAGTATTGCGGTGCATACTGCCGAAACGCACGAATTCCGCGTGCTCAAGGCCCGGCACCTTGCGGAAGCAGACGGCCTGCGCGGGATAGGTCAGCTTGGTCTGGCAGCCCACCAGATTGAACATCGTCTTGTTCCCGTTTTCGGGGCGAAGCTGAAGCAACGCAAAAGGACGCCGCCCGGTACGCGGGTCCGTGAAGCCCACCGGCTTGAGCGGCCCGAAGGCCAGCGTCTTCTCGCCGCGCGCGGCAAGCGCCTCCACGGGCATACAGCCCTCAAAATGCTTTTCCTGCTCAAATTCGCGGCTGGCAACCTTTTCACCGTCGAGCAGGCCCTGATAAAACGCCTTGTACTCTTCCTCGTTCATGGGGCAGTTCAGATAATCGCCCTCGCCCGGCTCGCCGTAACGGGAACCCCAAAAGGCGATGCCCATATCGATGGAATCCGCCGCCACGATGGGCGCGATGGCATCATAAAAATAGAGGTGCTCCGCACCGACGGCCCGTGCGATGGACGCCGACAGGCTTTCGCTCGCCAGCGGCCCGGCGGAGATGACCACCCGCTCGAATCCCTCCAGAGCGGGATCATCAAGATCGGCGATGGCCTTGCGGACAAGCGTGATATTCGGCTCGGCTTCCACAAGCTCCGTCACCTTTCCGGCAAACAGCTCGCGATCCACGGCCAGCGCCTTGCCCGCAGGGACGCGGACAGCGTCGGCCACGGCCATGAGCGCGCTGCCGAGTTCGCGCAGTTCCTGCTTGATCAGGCCGACACCGGATGCCAGCTCGTCGGAGCGCAAGGAATTGGAGCAGACCAGTTCCGCAAGTTGCGGCATGGAGTGCGCCGGGGAATAGGCTTCCGGCTTCTGCTCGAAAAGGGTGACGGCAAAACCGCGCCGGGCCAACTGCAACGCGCATTCGCAGCCGGCAAGCCCCGCACCGACAAGAGCTATTCGCTGTGTGGTCATGGATACTCTGGGGAAAAAAGTTCACGCGCCCCGATCCGGGCGCAACGGGAAAGGCCGGCGGGAAACCGCCGCAGGAGCCGGGAGCGTTCCCTTGCTCCGCCCTCTCCTTTACGCTACACTTCAAGGCATCCGCAACCATTTCAACGCTGGAGCCCCATATGGATTTCATCTGGTTCTTCCTCGGCATCGCCGCCGTAGCCGCCGGCCTGACGTACATCAAGAAATCTTCCCCCAACAACCACTAAGCCCGCCCCATGCCCTCTTCCGCGAACCGCCCCCAAAACGGCGGCATCTCGTTTTGTGTGCCTGAAGAGGCGCGGGGCTGGCGTCTGGACAAAGCCCTCGGCCTCTTGCTGGCCTCCCCTTCCCCCGAACAGCAAGCCGCCCGGCCCGACCTGTTCGCGCTGGCGGATCGCGGCCTCCGGGCGCGCCGCCGCCTTTGCGACCGTTCCCTCGTACTGGTGAACGGCAAACCCAGCATCCCCGGCCTCAAGCTGCGCGCGGGGCAGGAAATCACCATCCTGCCCGACCCGGAAGGCGCGGCCCTCCCGGAAGACGCCCCGTCCCTTGTTTATAAGGATGATGGGATTGCGGCGCTCTACAAGCCCGCGGGCATGCACACCGCAGCCCTCGCGGGAAGCCTTTCCCCAAGCCTCGAAACCATGCTCGGCGACCTGCTGCCGTCGGAAGGGGAAGGCTATGCCCCACGCCTGCTCAACCGACTGGACGCGCCGACCTCCGGCCTTGTGCTCGCATCCCGCACCGAAGAAGGCGAGCGCCGCTGGTACCGGGCCGAGCGCATCGGCAATACGGACAAGCTGTATCTGGCCCTGATAGAGGGCCAGCCGCTCTATGATTTCACCGTGGCCCGCCGTCTGGATACGGACACGCGGAACAAGACGCGGGTGCGCCATACTGACGATCCCGATCCAGTACGGCATACCGATGTCACCCTGCTGGCCCCCCTGACCGCTGGGGATGTCCCCGGCCTCGTCGAATCCGATGATCCCGATGCCCCGCTCATGCTCGTGGGCTGCCGCATCCGCAAGGGCGCACGCCACCAGATCCGGGCGCATCTTGCCGCCGCAGGGCATCCGCTGGCAGGAGATTCCCTCTACGGCGCGGGATTGTCCTGCCCTTCCGGTTTTCTCCTGCATCACGGGCGGGTTTCGCTTCCCGATTTCCAAGCCTTCCGCCTTCCCGCGTGGTTTCCGCTGCTTCCTCAGAAGGCGCAGGAGAAAGCCGCGGCGTTTTTAGGAATGGAAGGAGAATGACAATTGG
>URTO01000377.1 GCA_900550745.1 uncultured Desulfovibrio sp.
GGTTCCACGAAGGCACCGCCGCTTCCGTCGAAGCCTATACGCAGTCCATTTCCTACGACTGGGCCCTGTACAAGCAGGATATCGCCGGCTCGTGCGCCCACGCGCGTATGCTGGCCCGGCAGGGCGTCATCAGCGCCGAAGAAGCCGATCAGCTCGTCGCCGGCCTCGCCGCCGTGCGCGCGGAAATCGAAGACGGCACCTTCCAGTGGAAAAAAGAGCTGGAAGACGTCCACATGAACATCGAAAGCCGCCTCACCGAACTCGTGGGCGACGTGGGCAAGAAGCTCCACACGGGCCGCAGCCGCAACGATCAGGTCGCGCTCGACTTCCGTCTGTTCGTCTCCGACCGGCTCCGCGAATGGCAGCGCCTCGCCCGTGAGCTTGCCGCCGTATACGTGGCCCGCGCCGAAGAGCATCAGGATACCATCCTCCCCGGCTGCACCCACCTCCAGCCCGCGCAGCCCGTCAGCCTCGCCCACCACCTGCTCGCCTATGCTTGGATGCTCCGCCGCGACGTCCAGCGCATGGCCGACTGCGAAAAGCGCACCCGCATCAGCCCCCTCGGTGCGGCCGCCCTCGCCGGGACGACCTACCCGCTCGACCCCGCGTCCGTGGCCCGCGAACTGGACATGTACGGCACGTTCGACAACAGCATGGACGCCGTGTCCGACCGGGATTTCGTCATCGAAGCCCTGTTCTGCGCCAGCACGGCCATGATGCACCTTTCCCGCTGCTGCGAGGAAATCATCCTGTGGTCAAACCCGGCTTTCGGTTTCGTGAAGCTGCCCGACGCCTACGCCACGGGCTCCTCCATCATGCCCCAGAAGAAAAACCCCGACGTCGCCGAAATCATGCGCGGCAAGGTGGGCCGGGTGTACGGCGATCTGACCGCCATGCTCACCATCCTGAAGGGCCTTCCCCTGACCTACAACCGTGACCTTCAGGAAGACAAGGAACCTTTCCTCGACGCCGACCGCACCCTGAGCACGTCTCTGGAGCTTATGGCGGGCATGATGAAGGCCCTGCGCTTCGATGAAACCCGCATGGCCCGCGCCCTCACCGCCGGGTTCCTCAACGCGACCGAGCTTGCTGACTATCTGGTCACAAAGGGCATCCCCTTCCGCGAGGCCCACCACATCACAGGTTCCGCCGTGGCGCTGGCCGAAGGGAAGAACCTCTCGCTCGAAGCCCTGCCGCTTGACGCGCTTCAGGGCCTGTGCGACCGCATCGGCCCCGATGTGTTCGACGTGCTCGAATACCGCGCCGCCGTCGCCCGCAGGAACGCCCCCGGCGGCACCGGCCCGCTGTCCGTGGCGCGCCAGTTGGAAAAGATGAAGGCGTGGCTCCACGAAGGCA
This sequence comes from uncultured Desulfovibrio sp., assembly GCA_900550745.1. Classification (GTDB taxonomy): domain Bacteria; phylum Desulfobacterota; class Desulfovibrionia; order Desulfovibrionales; family Desulfovibrionaceae; genus Bilophila. The sequence goes on from URTO01000377.1 coordinate 1,357, forward strand.
AGTAGTCCTCCCCTGACAAGCCAACGTGCCTCCGGCATAATCGCCGGGGGCACTTTTTTTGTCTTCTAACCGTTCAAAAACGCAAGGCTCTCGTGCGGAGCTGTCTCTTTTTTCCGTTGCTCCCCATTGACAGGATGATGGATTGGAGGCATCCTTTACGTGAATTGTCGAACAACCATGTTCGATAAACGTCTGTACGCTGGCCATGCGTCGCGGACAAAAGTTTAGAAGGCTCTTGTTGTCACCCAATATCGATAAAAAATGCCGAACGGACGCCCTCATGGGTGGGCAAAAAGATATTGATCTAAAAAGAACAAATGAGCCTGAAGGAGGAGTGGCTATGGAACTGACCAGAAGAGCGGTGCTTGGGGCACTGGGTGGCCTTGCCGTCGGCGGCACTGTTGCATCCGTTGTGGGAACCAGTATTGCGGCTGATCCCAAGACGAAGCGCTTTGAGCAGGCCAATGGGGACTTCGGCTGGAAACCCCATAAGCTTGATCCCAAAGAATGCGCCGCCGTCGCTTATGACGGCTATTGGCATAAGGGCTTGGGCTGCGCCTACGGCGCGTTCTACGCCATTGTGGGTCTTATGGGCGAAAAGTACGGCGCTCCGTACAACCAGTTCCCCTTTGCCATGCTCGAAGTCGGCAAGGGCGGCATTTCCGACTGGGGCACCATCTGCGGCGCCCTGCTCGGCCCCGCTTCGGCTTACGCCCTTTTCTGGGGAAGGAAAGAACGCAACCCGATGGTGTCGGAACTGTACCGCTGGTACGAAACGGCGAAGCTGCCTATGTTCAATCCCGGCGAAGCCGCCAAGGGAGTGAAGGGCGAGCTTCCTACCAGCGTATCTGACTCCGTGTTGTGCCACGTCTCCCTGAGCCGCTGGTGTTTTGAAAACAAGGTTGAGGCCAACTCCAAGGCCCGCAGCGAACGCTGCGGCCGCCTTACCGCCGACGTCACCTACAAGGCCGTCGAAATCATGAACGCCAAAATCGACGGGACATTCAAGCCGGCCCTCGCCGCCCCGCAGTCCATCAGCTACTGCGGCGAATGCCACGCCAAGGGTAAGGAAGCCGACAACATGAAGAGCGTCATGGACTGTACGCCCTGTCACAGCGGCAATGAGCACTTGATGGACAAGTTCAAAGATCATCCCTAAAGCCAGCTTTTCCACTGCTTAATGGGGCAGGGGGAACCCACATGCGTCCCGTGTGCCCTCATCCCCATTTGGAGCAGCATCCGAAGCCCCCCATAAAAAGGGCATGTGCGATCCGGCAAATGCCGACGCCATGCCCTTT
>URTO01000378.1 GCA_900550745.1 uncultured Desulfovibrio sp.
GGCCTTGCCGGGAAGCGTTCGAGCGACTCACTTTGAGGGGGCATCGGGCGGGAAGCAGCCACAGGCAGGGCCCGGGGGGGCAGGCAAGGCGCATTTCCCCGGAAGGGCAAGGGCAATGCCCCTGCCCGCCGGAGTTTTTTATCTGACGCCCGCCATTTCGCGGAGACGGGCGATACGATCGTTGATGTCGGGGTGGGTGCTGAACAGCTTGGCCATGCCGCCGCCGAAGAGGGGGGCGACGATGAACATTTCCGCCGTGGTGGGGTTGCCGTTCTGCATGGGGATGCGTTGGTTCCATGACTGGAGCTTGCCGAGCGCGGCGGCGAGGGCGAGGGGCTGCCCGCAGTAACGCGCTCCGCTGGCGTCGGCGAGGTATTCGCGCGAGCGGGAGATGGCGAACTGGATCAGCGACGCCGCGATGGGCGCGAGGATGGCGAGCACGATGGCCATAAGCGGGTTGCCGCCGCCTTCTTCGCCGTCTTCGCTGCTGCGGCCCATGCCGAAGATGGCGGCGAACTGCATGAAGTTGGCGATGGACACGATGGTCGAGGCCATGACCCCGGCGATCGTCTGGATCAGGATGTCGCGGTTGGCGATATGTGCGATTTCATGGGCAAGCACGCCCTTGAGCTCTTCCGGGGACAGCAGGCGCAGGATGCCTTCCGTGACGGCGACCACGCTGTTTTCGGGGTTGCGGCCCGTGGCGAAGGCGTTGGGGGCTTCTTCGGGAACCACGGCGATGCGCGGCATGGGGATCTGGGCGTTGGCGGCCAGCTCGCGCACCATGCTGTAGATCATGGGGGCTTCGCTTTCCGACAGTTCGCGGGCCTGATACATCCTCAGGACGATTTTATCGGAATACCAATAGCTCCCCACGTTCATGATCAGGGCGAGGCCGAAAGCGATAACGATCCCCGTCTTGCCGCCCAGGGCGCCTCCGAGAACGATGATGAGGCCGGAAAGCAGGGCGAGCAACATGAATGTCTTCAGTTGGCTGGTCACGTAAGTATTCTCCTTTGGTGTTGCGACCGATCCCGGATCGGTTGCCGATCCGGTTCTTTTCCTTGTAATAGGGGAAAGTATAGGGTCGGGGGGGCCGTTTGGCAAGGGCGGCCGGGGTTTCCCTGCGCCGGGGTTTTGCGTTACGCTGCGCCGGGCGCGGCGATCCGTTTCTGGAAACAGGCGCCTCAGGAGGCCATACGTGTCAGAAGAAAGGAAAAAAACGGTCGTGCTCGGGCTGGATATGGGCGGGACGCATACCGACGCCGTGCTGTTGCGCGGCGGGACGCTGCTCGCGTCCGTCAAGGTTCCCACCAACCATCAGGATTTGCTTGTTTCCACACGGGAGGCCCTGCACGCGCTGTTCGAGTCGGGGGCGGCGCTTCCGGCGGATGTGAGCCGGGCGACGTTCGGGACGACCCTCGCCGTGAATGCCGTAGTGCAGGATGCCTGCGCGCCTGTGGGGCTGCTGATCAGCGCGGGGCCGGGCCTTGATCCGGGCTGGTTCGGGCTGGGAAGCCATACGGCGCTCGTGCCCGGCGGCGTGGATCATCGGGGAACGGAAGTCGTGCCTCCTGATTTGAAGGCGATCCGCCGCGTTGTGGCCCAATGGCGGGAGGAAGGGCTGAGCGCGTTCGCCTGCGTCGCCAAATTTTCGACCCGCAACCCGGCGCATGAGAACGCGATGGCGGAGGTTATACGCGAAGCCTTCGCGGATGGCCCGGAACCGGTGATCGCGCTCGGGCATCGCTTGTCCGGGCGTCTGAATTTCCCGCGCCGCATCGCCACGGCCTACTGGAACGCGGCGGTCTGGACGCTGCACAACCGGTTCGCGGATGCGGTGGAAGCCAGCCTGAGGGACATGGGGATCGGCGCGCCAGCCTATCTTTTGAAGGCCGATGGGGGAGCCATTCCGCTTTCGGTGTCCCGCGAGCGGCCTGTGGAAGCCCTGCTTTCCGGCCCCGCCGCCAGCGTCATGGGCATGATGGCCCTGATGCCGTCCTGTTCCGAAGATACCCTTGTGCTCGACATGGGCGGAACGACGACGGACATAGCCTTGCTTGCCGCCGGGCAGCCGGTCTTGTCGCCTGACGATCTGGCGGTCAACGGCCGCTCCACGCTCGTGCGTGCGCTCAAGTCCGTTTCCATCGGGCTTGGAGGGGATTCTCAGGTGACGGTCACGTCCGGCGTTCAGGTCGGCCCGCTGCGCAAGGGGCCCGCGCTGGCGTTCGGCGGGATGGACGGCCCTACGTTCCTCGACTGCCTCAACGTGCTTGGGCATGCGGACGCCGGGGATGTCGCCGCGTCACGTGCGGGTGTGGAATCCCTTGCCGCCGCCCACGGCTTGCGTGCGGAATCCCTCTCGCGGCAGGTTTTGGACTATGCCCGTTCCCGCGTCGCCTCCGCCGTGCGTTCGCTGCTCGATGATGTGAACAGCCGTCCCGTGTACACGCTGGCGGCCTTGCTTGAGGAACGCGCCGTCCGTCCTGCCCGCGCCGTGCTTGTGGGCGGCCCAGCCGAGGCGGTGGCCCCTCTGCTTGGGGACGCTCTGGGGATTCCTGTGGATGGGTACAGACGGGGCTGGTGTGGTAAAGTTTGCCAAAAAGGATGCATTGGTTACGAATTTAATGTTAAG
>URTO01000379.1 GCA_900550745.1 uncultured Desulfovibrio sp.
CCAGACATACACAACCATGCACAGCATCCGGTTCCTTATACAGACAGTCGCCGGCCGATACAATTTTTTTCACATGGATATGGAAGTCGAACATGGTGCTCCTTCCGCTTTAGGGGATTGCACTTTGAAGGGTATCCCTTGCCAAAGAAAGCCGGTTCCGGGAAACGCTGGGGCAATACATACGATACATTGGAAGGGGAGAGGGCCGCACAGCCTGCTTGAGGGAAGGGAGGGAAAAGATTTCTGGGGAACATTTCCCTCCTTCCCTTCAAGGGGTTATCCTTTGGCTTTGCCTACCAAAGAATGTTTCTTTGCGGTTACAATGGCGACGGGCACGATGAGGCCGGGTTTGCCGGTTCCGGCAGGCAAGGAGACGTTGACGGCGTCTCCCCACGGGTCGCGCCCCTGCCAGCTTTCCCTGTCGGCGTCTTCGCCGTCCTGCTTGCGGCTGATCCCTTCGAGCAGGATATCCGTTTCACAGCCCACGCGGGCCTTGAGCCATTCAGCGGAAAGCTCCTCCTGCAAGGCCTGAAGGCGTTCGAGGCGGCGCAGCTTTTCGGCGGGCTCGACCTTGTCGGTGTGGCGGCTGGCGGCGGTTCCGGGGCGGTCGGAATAGCAGAAGGAGAAGCTCGACATGAAGTTGACCGCACGCACGGCGTCCAGCGTTTCTTGAAATTGCCCTTCCGTTTCGCCGGGAAAGCCGACGATGAGATCCGTGGACAGGGCGATGTCGGGGCGTGCGGCGCGGAGCCCTTCCACAAGCGCCATGTAGCGGGCCATGTCATACTTGCGGTTCATGCGGGCCAGCACGCGATCCGATCCGGCTTGGAGCGGCAAGTGCAGGCGTGGGCAGAGGTTCGGCACTTCCCCGAACATGGCGATGACCTCCGGGGAGAGATCTTTAGGATGCGGGGTCACGAAACGCAGCCGGGCAAGGCCGGGCAGCTCCGATACCCGGCGTAGAAGCTGCGCGAACGACGTGCCGCCGGAAGCGTGCTTATCAAGGCCGTAGGAATTCACATTCTGGCCGAGCAGGGTGATTTCCTTCGCGCCGCTGTCGATGAGCGCCCGGCATTCGTCAAGGATGGCCCCGGCGTCGCGGGATTTCTGGCGGCCCCGCGTGAAGGGGACGATGCAGTAGGTACAGAAGTTGTCGCAGCCCTGCATGATGTTGACGAAAGCCACCGGCGGGATCTCGCCTTCGCCTTGCGCGGGCAGGGCGGGATCGCGTTCCGGGTAGATTTCGGAAAAGTCGGTGAGGTTCAGGCGCAGGGAAGGATCGCGATACAGCCGTTCGATGGCTTCGGGAGCCGTGGCGAGGCCGTCGCCGCCCACGACTAGCCGCACTTGCGGGAAACGCCCGAAGAAGCCCGCGCCGATCTGCTGGGCCACACATCCTGCGACCACGGCAAACGAGCCGGGCACGCGGCGGGTTTCATATTTGATGCGCCCAAGCGCGGCATAGACTTTTTGTTCCGGTTTGTCGCGCACCGAGCAGGTGTTGAGGATGACGATTTCCGCCTTTTCAAGGGGCGATTCGACGAAACCCCGGCGTTGCAGGGATCTGGCGAGCCAAAACGAGTCGTTGACGTTCATCTGGCAGCCAAACGTGATGATATGGAAAGTGCCTTGCGCCATCGGGAGATGCTCCATGTGTCGCGGTAAACGCGGGAATGTTGAGGGGTTCGGGAAGGAATAAGGCATCCCGGCATCCGGCGCAACCCCGTTTCATTGCGTTCGGGCGTGCGCTGGCGTATCTTGGGGCCAGTTTTACAAGGCAAACAAGGAGCGTTCCATGCGGATCATACGGGTCGAACACGGCGGCACAGCGTATTACGGCGTTCTTGAAGACGGACTGGTCTTCCGTCTGCACAAACAGCCGGGGCACATGGAACCCATCCCGCTTTCCGAGGCGAAGGTGCTTCCTTTGGTAACGCCTTCCAAGGTCATTTGTGTCGGGCTCAACTACAAGGCGCACGCTGAGGAGCTTGGGTATCCCCTGCCCAACATGCCGAGTTTTTTCCTCAAGCCGCCGAGCAGCATTATCGGCAACGGCGAACCGATCGTATTGCCTTCGGGCATGGGCCGCATCGAGCATGAGGCGGAGCTGGCGATGGTCGTAGGCAAGGTATGCCGCAACCTGACGCCGGAGGAGGCGGAGGGGAGCCTGTTCGGGTTCACCTGCGCCAACGATGTGACGGCCCGCGAGGTGCAGAAGGCCGATCCGCTCATCGGGCACTGCAAGTCCTACGATACGTTTTGTCCCATCGGCCCGTGGGTTGAGACCGAGCTTGAGGACATCAACGATCTTTCCATCCGCTGCCTTGTGAACGGCGAAACCCGCCAATCCGCGAATACCGGGGACATGATTTTCCGTCCTCTGGATTTGCTCTGCTTCCTTTCCCGCGTCATGACGCTGATGCCCGGAGACGTCATCCTTACGGGGACGCCGCCCGGCATTTCGCCCATTCAGGCGGATGACGTCGTGCAGGTGTCCATCGAAGGCATCGGCACCCTCTCCAACCCCGTCGAAGGCCCCGGCCCGGAAGAGAAGATTTTACAGTAGGCGGGAAGGGGAGAGGATAGGGAAGAAGATTGGAGGGGGCGGGGAAACCTTTCTGGAGAAAGGTTTCCC
>URTO01000380.1 GCA_900550745.1 uncultured Desulfovibrio sp.
GCTAAGGCATTTTTCCGGTTATCCCTTTGGAGCTTCAAGGAAAAACGCATCAAGCATTTTCTATAACACAGCCTTTCCTTTTATCGGGGCCAGCCTTCTTCGGAGTCAGAACCATCGGCGGGCAGGCTCCACTATTCTCTGTGGTTGGATGATTTGGAAGCTCAATCAGGCGGAGGCGCGCATGGTGATATGTGAAAGCCGGGTGTGTCCAGACAGTCCTGTCCTCTCTGGGGTGGACTGAGTCGGCAGCGTTTTCTTCTGTATAGCCTATGGGAGGCGTGGCGCAGCGGCGGGAACTGCCTGTGTACGGGGCCCGGCTCCGTTCTGAGGCAAGGCCGGAGTGCGGAGGGGCAGGGGGGCGTCATGAAACGAATGAACGGCATCAACTCGTTTTTCCCATGCCTTGAGCGTGATGCCCGAAAGCCCCTCCCACATGCGTTTCTTATGTATAAGGACATACCGTCAGGCGGTTTTGAGCATGGATTTGAAATTCCAAATAAAAATCGTAAAGACGATGGCAGAGCCCAAAACGTCGGCGATGCATTCCGCATAGAGCAGGCCGTCCGTCCCGTAGCCGAACCGGGGGAGGATGAAGCAGAGCGGAAGCAGGATGACGAGTTTGCGCATCATGGCTCCGATGAGGGAGAGCTTGGTGCGCCCCAGCGCCATGAACGTCCGCTGGCAGGCATAGAGGATGCCGATGAACATCATGCCCCCGAAGTATATGCGTATGGCGGGGATGGTGATTTCGATGAGCCGTTGGGAATCGGTGAACGGCATGATGAAGGTCTTGGGGAAGAGCATGATGAGCCAGCTTGCAATGGTGGTAAAGCCGAAAGAAAAGGCCAGAATGAGGAAAAAGACCTTTTTTACGCGTTCGGGTTTGCCCGCGCCGAAGTTATAGCTCATGATGGGCACGGCGCCTTGGCACAAGCCGTCCACAGGGAGGCGCAGAAGCTGCTCGATGCTGAACATGACGGTCAAGGTGCCGACATAATAGTCGTTGCCGTACTGCTGCATCCCGGCGTTCATGACCAAGGGGACGAAGCACTCCGTCACTTGGACGAAGAACGGGGAAAGGCCGAGCAGGATGACGGGCACAAGCTCCTTGAAGCTCAGCCGCAGGTATTGCCTGCGGAAACGCAAAATCGTGCGCTTGCCGAAGAAGAAGGCGAAGATCCAGACGGCGCTGACGGCTTGGCTGCAAATCGTGGCGAGGGCCGCGCCCTTGCAGCCCATATCGAGGCCGTAGATGAAAATGGGATCAAGGATAATGTTGAGGATCGCCCCGATGAGGACGGTCATCATGCTCGTCTTGGCAAAGCCTTGGCAGGAAATATAGTAGTTCAGGCCCAGCGAGAGCTGTACAGCCGGGGTACCGAGCAGGTAGAGCGAAAAATAGTCGACCGCGTATCCGATGGTCTGTTCGCTCGCCCCGAACATGAGCAGCATCGGGCGCATGGCCCAAAAGCACAACACGGTGAGCACGAGCGACATGGCGAGGAGGAATACGCAGGCGCTGCCGAGGATGCGCTCGGCTTTTGCGTTGTCGCCGCGTCCCATGGCGATGGAGGCGAGCGGCGCGCCGCCCATGCCCGCGAGGAAGGAGAAGGACGAGATGATCAGGATGATGGGGAAGGCGACGCCGAGCCCGGCAAGCGCCAGCGGGCCGACCTCAGGTATCCTGCCGACGAAAATGCGGTCAACGATGTTGTAGCAGAGGTTGACGATCTGCGCCAAAATGCTCGGTATGGCGAAGCGTAAAAGAAGCCTGCCGAGGGGCTTTGTCGCCAGTTCGCCGGCGGTGTCCGCGTGATCCATGAGGCATCTCCTTTGAAGCGTTGCCGGCGGCGGGGCGCCGGGCTGTGCGAGCGGCCGGATACAGGCAACAAACAAAGACCCCGGCGTTTTTGACGGACGCCGGAAACTGTTCGGCCGCTTGCCGATTCATGGGGGCGGTAGGCTTATCCCGTTAGCCGGGAAAAGAAATTGTCGATAAAGATGTCGACGGGTTTGATGTCCAATTCCAGATTGGCCCTCTGCAAGGCCCCTTCCCAGCCGTACCAGAAGAAGGCCGCCGTAGAGAAACAGTCGAGTTCCGGGGAGATTTCTCCGTCCTCTTGGGCGCGACTCAGGCCGCGCGCGAAAACATCCTGCCACTCCGCGAAGGCGGCGGAAAGCTGCTCGCGGAAGTTTTCCGGCAGCGTGTTGACCTCCTGCGCCAGCTTCCCGATCAGGCAGCCGGAACGGCAGCCGGCCCGCGCCATCTCGTCCCGCACTCCGCCGACGAAAGCCCGGAGGCCGTCCAGCGGGGATAGGGACGGGTCGCAGAGGCAGCGTTCCAGCTTTTGTGTGATGGAGAGCCTGTAGCGGTCTATGAGTTCCGCGCCGAACCCTTCCTTTGTCTTAAAATAATAGTAGAAAGAACACCTTGAAATGCCCGTGCGCTGCAATATCTCGTCGACCCCCACTGCGGAATAGCCTTTTTCCGTCAGCACTTCCGTCCCGACGTGAACCAGCATTTCCCGGGTCAGCAGTTTGTCGCCGCGCTGTTTGGGCGGGCGGCCACGGCCTTTGGCGTCTTGCATGTGGTTTTGCATGGGTGATTTTTAGACTGATC
>URTO01000381.1 GCA_900550745.1 uncultured Desulfovibrio sp.
TAATTCATGGACTGATCTTTTGCCTGCACGCTGTTCCTACTCTTTTGAAGAGTTAGAATAAGCAATAACGGTGGCATTGAACAGCGCAAATACAGTGTGCTTATGCCTTCGCAGCGGCCGCCCGCTTCACACAGTCGGAAGAACATTCTCAACGTGAAAACGCTCCATCCTCTCCCACAAATATCCCTCCTCACATGCAGCCATAAGAAAAGGCCCATCCCGCAAATACAGGAATGGGCCTTTTCATTTCGGCGGGAAAGCCGACGCGCAGCCTCCCCATCAGTTGAAAGTCTTGGGAAAGGAGGGGGTCTGGGGGAGGAATAACCCTTCTTCAGAAGGGTTTTCCTCCCCCGGTTATCCCCGTTATCCCTGCTATTTCTTTTCAGGCAACGGGCCGCGCGGGAGGAAGCGCCACGTGTCGCGGAGTTCCATAGCGGCTTCGTTGATGAAGGGAATGTCATTGTAGTAGAGCGCGCCGATGGGCACATCATATTTTTCCTGCGCCGCGGCAAAGTTCTGATGCAGTTTGCTGTAGGGTACCCAAAGCGGGGTGATGACCCAGAGCAGCAGCCATATCGTAAACATGCAGAGAAGCAGCTTCACATAGCCGGGGAGAGGGCGTCTGGACATGATGCTTTCCTATGAGGGGTACGGGGAAGATCCCGGCCCGGTGAGCTTTTGCATAAGGAGGTGGAAGCGCCGGGCGGTTCCACCTCCAAATCCGGGGGTGGGGAAGCGGCGCACCCGTAAGCCGGATGCGCCGACGAGCCCGTCAGATCTTCGCCGTGACTTCGGGGAAGACGAGGTAGAACATTACATACGCCATGAGAAGGGTCAGGGCCAAGTTGAAGGACTGGCCGCAGACGTACAGGATGAGGGGCTTGCCGCCCTTGAAGTAGGGGGCGAGTTCGCGGAAGTTGGTGCTCAGGCCGATGGCGGTGAAGGCGAGCACGAAGAACCATGTGCGGACGCCCTTTTCAATACCGTCGATGACGCCCTTGTTGATGAGGGCGGTGCCGAGGTCAGGGCCGAGGTCGGCGCTGTACATGGAGAAGATGATCGAAGCGGCGAGGAAGCCGATGACGAACTTGGGGAAACGATGCCAGATTTCCATCAGGCTGGTTTCGCGTCCGGCGGTCTTTTCAACGCTGGTGCACCAGTAGACGGCGATGCCGAAGGCGGTCACGCCGATGAGCACGTTCTGGATCATCTTGATGGTCGCGGCCACATACATGGCCTTGGAGCCGAGCAGCGCACCGGCGGCGGCCACGGCGCCCGTGGAATCGACGGTGCCGCCGATCCACGCGCCGCCAAGCACCTCAGGCAGGCCGAGGAACTTGATGAGGGCGGGCATGGCCACCATCATGATGGCGGTGAAGGTCATGGACAGGCCGAGGGCGAGGGTGAGCTCTTCCTTCTTGGCGCGGCACGCGGCGGCCGCGGCGATGGCGGCGGAGGTGCCGCACACGGACATGTCGGCGGAGATGGTGATGTTCAGGGTCGGGGAGGCCATCTTGAGAACCTTCTGCCCGAAAATAAAGGTCACGATGAGCACGATGGGGGTGACCACCCACGCCACGAAGATGCCGGCGGTGCCGATGGCGATGATCTTATCGAACAGGATTTCCGCGCCAAGGAGCACGAGGCCCGTCTTGATGTAGTATTCAACCTGAAGCGCAGGCTTTATCCACTGCGGGGTGCCGATCGTGTTGGCGATGATCATGCCGAACATGATGCCCCACGGCTCTACGCCGATGCCGTAGTAGGCCATAGTGGACTGCTGGCCGAGGATCATGGCGATAACCACGACGATGAACAGGCCCACAAAGCCGATGAGGAACTTGGGCAGGTTCTGGCCCATGATGAAGATGCCGATGCCGAAGAACAGGCCAAAGGCGACCATCAGCAGGGGCAGGGTGGTGAAAAGGTTTACGGGCTTGGCCTTGGCGGAGGCCTTGGACGCTTCGGACTTGGCCTTGGTCCAGTCCTTGATGGCGGCTTCGGCGGCGGCGTTCAGTCCGGCATCCTTGTAGCCCGCATCGGCGGCGAGCTTTTCGGCGGCTTCGGCGGCGGCGAAAGAGCTTTCGGCCTTGGCCTTGGCTGCTTCAGCCTTTTCCTTATTGGCGGCGTTCTTCGCGTCGGCCTCGGCTTGGCTGGTGAACATGGACTTCAGGGGGTTGTTCGTCCACTTGCCGGGGCTGGCTATGAATGCCTTGATTTCCTTGGCGATAGGCAGGTTGGTGCCGACGACGCCCTTCTTGGCATCCTGAGCTTGGATATACGCAATGGTCTTGAACGGAGCCTTCTCTGCTTCCGCCTTCATGATCGCGTTGGAATTGTCGATGGTCTCCTTGTAGCTGGCCGGAGCGCCATTGATGAAAATGCAGATGGCCGCGATCAGCAGGACGAAACCAAGCCAAATGGCCCAGTAGTCTTCCTTCTTCCACAGGTCTGACCAGTGCGATTGGGCTCGGTCGATGACCACATTGTTGTTTTCATTTGCCATAACAGTCTCCTCCTGGCTTGGGGCATGTGCCGAAAGCCAAAATAAAATCTAATGTCAACTGTTCCGGCTTTATCTCCATAGCGGCTTCCTTTCCAGGAATAGCGGCTCTCCTT
>URTO01000382.1 GCA_900550745.1 uncultured Desulfovibrio sp.
CTACACGTATGGGGAAGCCCCCACGCTCATGACCCGTCCCTCACCTGCCATGTCGTCTTCCCTACGTGTTACGGGGGAGCCCCCTCGTCGCCCGGCGACGCCAGAACCGGAAGCTGGTCTTCCCTACATTACGGGGGAGTTCCCTCAGCCGTCCCGTTCCCCATGCTCCTGACGCCACCTTTCGGAAGGCCGGAAGCCTCTCCGCATGCACCGCGTGCGCGCCAATGCTGCGCGCCGGTATGGACGGGCTTTCATGGGGGAGGGTCTTTCCCGGCCCGTTTTTTGCTTTGTTCCTTGCAAGAGACAGCGATGCGCAATAGTGTTGGCGCCGCCGGATGCCGTTTTGCAAAGGAGTACACATGATTGATCCCCTGGCCATGCCCATCTTCAAGCCTCTTTGGGAGGCATTTCCCTACCTTCCCGGCTGTTTTGCATCATGGTGCGGCATGAGCCTCGGTGAAATATCCGCTTCGGCCTACGCGACGGCGGACGGGGAACGTCTGCCTTCCGGCGCCATCGTGGGCTGCATGGCGAAACACGCGGCACGGAGCCTCGGCAACGATGTTGGCGATGCGGTCAAACGGTATTTTTCCCGGAACAGCGCCGTCCTGTCGGCGAACCTGCACGGCATCGACTGCCTGCCTGAAATGGTGCAGGCCGTGCCGTTCTTCGGCCTTGACCGTCTGGCCAACGGTGAGCCGGGGGCCGTCATCCCCGTGCTGTCCTGCGGCGGCGTTTCCCTACAGAGTTCGGCATACCCGCGCGGGCTGCAATCCTTCCACGCGGACGCCCCGGCACGTTTCCCGCTGTTTCGGAGCTCTTGGCAGGACACCGTGGAACTGAACGCCCCCGCCTTGACCGCAAAGGACATGCGTTCAAGCGCCGTCCACTGGAAACCGACGCGAGCCTATGAGGAACGGGGGCTGGGGACGGTGCTGCATCATCTGCTTGATCCGGACACGCTCGCGCTCAAACGCTTTGGGGAGCAGGCCGCACGGGTCAACGCGAAGCTGTACGCCGCCCTGTTTCCAGATGCCCGGCCCACAGCCGTCTATCTCGAACTGGAGGAAATCGCACGGGAACTGCTGATCGACGACCTTGCCCGGCCCGATTCGGTATTGCACAGGGCGCTGTTTATGCCGCGCCTGCGCGAAGGGCTTTTACGGCGTCTTGCCGGCGTGCGCGGCTGTTGGAGCCACGGCGTGGTTTCTGGCGGCGGGCTGCCCCGGACAGCCGGGAACGGCACGGCCTTTTTCTGGGGCGTGGACGGGCGCGGGCGGCGGCACCCCCTGCGCGTATCGCCGGACAGCGGCGCGCTCGAATTTCCGGGCTTCCATCTGCCGCTTGTGCCGGAAGCCGTCATCGGGGCCCTGCGCGACCGGAACATCTATCCGGGGCTGTTCGTTTCCTACATGACGCTGGCGCTTGAGCACGGGCTTTGCTGCCACGGCGGGATTTTCCTCGTGCGCTACCTTCCGGAAATGCTCCATGCCGTGCGGGATCAGTTCATGGCGTGCGGCGAACCGCTTCCGCCGCTTCCGGGCCGGACGATGCTGGCGGCTTTCGCCATTTCCATGCAGGCGCGGGAAGCCGGGAGGCTCTTTCCCGCGGGCATGCTGGAGCTGATCGCCTCCGGGGGCATCAGCCGGGCGGACTTGCAGCGCCTTGCCAATCTCCCGCTTGAAGCTGTCCTCCCCCTCAGCCTCGCCCGGTGGTGTCTGGACTACACGCCCCGCTCCCAGAGGGCCACGGCTTGGGAAACCGCCCTGCGCAACACAGCATGGGAAGGCCTCACCATTGACGTATCATGACGGGCCCTGTCATAGGATTCGACCGTTTTATTTCCACAATAATATGGCGAAAATACAGCCTGTAGTTGTTCCGTCGGCTGGTTCCATGACTGAGACAGTGTATTGGCTATCCTTTTGGAATTTCAAGAGAGTATCGACCGTTTTCCATCAGGAGCGTTTTCTGTTCGGCACTGCTTATCCGCTGATGCCCATCGTGGACTGCGTGAGCCGCTTCAAGGCGCTTTTCAGGACCGAAGCCCTGCCCAATCCCCTGCACAAAAACGCCGCAAAGCTCTGAATATTGAACTGCCGAAGGCTTAGCCATGACCTGTACGCATCCCTTAAGCCCCGCCCTTGCCAAGAACTTTACCGAGTAAAGTCCGCAGAGTCGCCCGCCGGCGGCACGTGGAGCATCGGCATGGGCGCAATGGGAAAGCCATTTCCATATGGGAAAGCTAGTTCCATTACGTATCCCGGACTTGGCGTCGCCCTCTTCCCCTTTCCCGCTTGCCCGTGGTTCACTCTTGAGCGGGGCTATCCGCCTTACGCCAAGCGGCGATCTCGCGTTGCAGGCATTCCAGGAATTTTTCAGCGGCCTTCGAGAAAAACTGGTACTTTTTCCACGCGATATGGAGCCCCACCTCCAGCTTCGGCTCCAGCGGCCTGAAGCACAGCGGACTGTCGCCGGATGTCCTGACGATCTTGTCCAGACACAGGGCGTACCCCATGCCTTCCTCCACCATGATCGAGGCGTTGTACAACAGATTGTATGTCGTGATGATGTTCAGCTTCTCATAGCCTTCCCCGAACCATCCTGA
>URTO01000383.1 GCA_900550745.1 uncultured Desulfovibrio sp.
ATTCCAAGGGAATAACCAATAAAATGCCCCAACCGTAGAGCCGTCAATGGAAAAATGAAAGAAAAGGCTGTGTCATAGAAAATGGTTGATGCCTTTTTCCTTGAAACTCCAAAGGGATAACCGGAAAAATACCTTAGCCGTGGATCCCGCCAAGGGGAAAACCGGAAAAAAGGCCGTATGTTTCACCGCACTGTGGAGATGGAGCAACCACATACCATAACAGAGCCTTTTCCTTTGAGGCGCCTCCAGCCGCTGCCTGAATGGGCCGGCTATTCCGCGGCTTCCTTCTGGAGGCGGGAGACGAGCTTGTCCATGTTGGCGATGCTGGTGACCTTCCAGCTTTCTCCGGCAGGGCTCATGCCCAGATCGACCTTGTAGTCGCGCCCATTGCCGAAATCATGGATGGTTGCGGGAAGGATGACGCTGCCGTTGGCTTTGCGGGATGCGCCGCGTGGACGCAGCTCCTTGCGCCCTGTGGAAACATTGCTGAAAAGCGGTGCAAGCAGGCCTTTGGGTTTTGCGTCGGCTTTGGGCTTTCCGGCGAAAAAGCCGGACTCGATGCCCGAACGGGTGAATGTTCCGGCTTCTTGAACCAGCAATCCTTTGATCTGCTTCGCCATCGACGGGTCCTGCACGGAGGCGACCATCAGGGCCAACATGGGGGGAAGGCCGGACGTATCGACCTTTCCGGCTTTTTGCAGCGCCGCAATCAGGGCTGAGGAACTTTGGTCGAGCAGGGCGTCCACATCGACGCGCCGTTCAAAAGCCGCCAGATCGCCGGCGTCGATGGCTGCCTGGATTTCCTTCAAGGCCGCCTCCGGGGTCTGGCGGGCCAGAGCGGGGGCCGTCACGAGCAGGAACAGCGGAAGGAAGAGCAGGAAGCGGAAACGGCGGAAAATCATTGCAAGGCTCCTTGGGCGGCCGCAGCGTCGAAGTGCCCCGCCAGATCGCGGAACAGGTTCGCCGCCTGCCCGGCAGCCGCGAGTTTCTCCGGGTTATTGCGCGTGCGCCTATCGATCCATGAGGCGATGAAGAGCAGTGCGTCATCATCCAGATACCGGGCCTCAGGAGCCCGCTTGAGGGCCCGCACGAACGCGCCCTTGGCCTGTTCGCGGGCGATGACGGCCTGCTGGTACTGCTGGCCCTTGGCGGCCATCTGCTGGCGCAATGTCGAATATCTGGTCAGCTCGCCGTTGGAGCGGGCTTCATCGGCGGCGAAGGTCAATTCGGAATATTGGGCGTTGGTGTCCACGACACGCTGGGCCGCGGCGCTGAGGCTTTCCATCTGGCGGTTGAAGTCGGGCATGGAGGCGAGCGCCTGCAATGCACCGGCAACGCCGCGGAATTGCCGGGCGTACAGCTTGAAGCATTCGCTCCGCTGGGCGGGCGAGAGGGTTTCGCCGCTCGGCAAGGGGGCCGCCGCGCTGCGGTTTACGGCTTCCATGAAGCGATCGACGTACAGCCGGTAAATAGCGTCCAGCATGCCCGGCGTGAAGAGGTGGTTCAGTGCGGCGGCACGCCCGGCGGGCAGGTCGTCGCCGATCCATGCGAGGCCGGTCATCCCCATCCCATAACGGAGATTCGCTCCCTGCAGGCTTGCGGAAAGCCTTCCGCCCCGGCCCGGGGTCGCTGCGGGGACATAGTGGGAAACGAGCCAAGAAGCCAAATCGTCGATAAAGGCGATGCGCACGACCTGATCGTCCTTGCGCCCCGCATCGGGGGGGATCTGCTCTCCGGGAGCTATGGGGCCGCGTACTTCGGCCCCGCCGGGCTGTACCGGCCTCTGCTCCGCAAGCGCTTCATCCAGCTCGGCTGGCGTTTCAATGGGGGAACGGTATTTGGGCGGCGCACCGGGCAGGCTGTCTCCCGCGACGGCCCCAACATCAGGAGGGGAGGGCGGTGTCACCGTCTTGTTCATCAGATCAGCGGCAAGGCTGATGGCCGATTCGCCCAGCCTGGCCATGCGGTTGGAAAATTCTTCCCGCGCCTCCGGATCTCGGGCCAGCCAAAACCAGACCACCACTCCCGCGAGCAGGACAAGAATCAACAGGGCCAGCCCGTGATGTCCCCTACGCGACGGTTCCGTTTCGTGGCCATCGTCTTTATCTGTCCGATAGCGGTTCGGCTTGCTCATGCCACCCTCCAGAGTCTCTTCCCGGATCAAAACGGGCTGTGTACAGGTATCATACTCACTACAGAATATCCCATTTTGTCCGCTCTGTGAAGCTGTGCAGATGGGGGAGATCCAGCAATTGTACACGCTTTCTAACTGGTTGGATCACGGCAGAGGCCGGTATGCAAGATTCGCATCGCATGAAAAAGAATCATGCCCTGGGGGGTTGACTTCTTGAGAACCAATCCTGATACTTAACACCAAGGATAATGACACCCGACGCGCACGGCGCGGACACATTTTACTCCAAGGGAGCAAGCCAATGGGATGCTGCTGCAACAATACGAAAGACAATAAGAGCCAGACCCCTGACTGCATGGCCAGCAAGAGCACGGTTGTCACCACGCCCGAAGGCGAAGATGTCGAAGTCAGCTTCAACATGGGAACCGGCGAAGTGACTTATGGGAAAAAGGGCGGATGCC
>URTO01000384.1 GCA_900550745.1 uncultured Desulfovibrio sp.
CCGAATTTCAAATCTGTCATGGATCCTCCTCCTTTTACTTTAAACGTAGGTGAAGTGAATACAGCACTCTTTGCAGTTCCCCGGCTGTTCCCTTTTCCTTTTTGCCGGCCTTCACGGGGGACGCCCGACGCCCGCCGGATTGCCGCGGTGCGCTTCGCTTGAAACGCCGTTTCGTCCGAAGCGCATCACGGCGGACTCAAAGGGTTCGGGGGCATCATGCCCCCCTGTAGGGGCCAAGGGGCGACGCCCGCCTTGCCGCCGGAGGTATTTTCCCATGACAGAAACGCGACGCTGCATCGTCATCCCGGCCATCAAGAAAAACGCGGTCATCCCAGACCAGCTCGTCAAACGCCTCGCGGGGGTCACGCTGATCCAGCGGGCCATCGACACGGCGCGCGGCGTCGTCCCGGCGCACGACGTCGTGGTCGTCACGGACAGCCAGGAAATCAGCCTGATCTGCGAACGCAACGGCGTACGCGCCCACTACAACGCCGGGCTGCGCTTCACATCGCTGGACATCATCACGGAGATGAAATCCATCCTCCGCGAACTGGGCAATGATTACGGGCACATCATCATCTATCGGGCAAGCTGCCCCCTGTTGACGTGGGTGGACATCGACGACGCCTACAAGACATTCGTCGAAAACGAGGCCGACTGCCTCGTCACCGTCAAAAGCGTCCGGCACCGCATCTGGGAAGTCCATCAGGGGCGGCTGGAATCCTTCATGTCCGAAGACGAATCCGAACTGGTGGTCGAGAGCAAGGCCCTCATCATCGTCAAAAGCGACGCGCTGGAAGGCGGCACCATCCGGCAGGCCGTACCGTATTTCCTCAATGACCGGGCGATGGAGATCAACAGCTATCAGGACTGGTGGCTGTGCGAACGCCTTCTGAAGCAGCGCCGCGTGGTGTTCGTGGTCGCGGGCTATCCCGCCATCGGCATGGGGCACGTCTTCCGTTCGCTCATGCTGGCCCACGAGATCGCCAACCATAAGGTCTTTTTCGTCTGCACCAAAGAAAGCGAACTCGCCGCCTCCAACATCGCCGCACGCGATTACAAGACCGTCATCCAGCGGGGCGAACTGTGGGAAGACGTGCTTGCGCTCGAACCCGATCTTGTGATCAACGACATGCTGGACACGCCCCGCGAATATATGGAGCACCTCAAGGCCGCGAACATCCCCGTGGTCAACTTCGAGGACGAGGGGCCCGGTTCGGTGCTGGCCGATCAGGTGGTCAACGCCCTGTATGAAGAGCCCCAAAACGGAGCGGACGGCAAGCAGCCGGAGCGCTTTCTCTATGGGCACAAGTATTTCTGCCTGCGCGACGAGTTTTTGCAGGCAGAGCAGAATGTGTTCCGCCCGGCCCCGAAATGCGTCCTCATCACCTTCGGCGGCACGGATATGCCCGACTACACCCGGCAGACGCTGGATGCCGTCGAGCCGCTCTGCCGGGAACGGGGCATCGCCATCCGGGTCGTGACCGGGCCGGGCTACGCGCACCGCGACGAGCTGGCCAGGCACATCAAGGCCCTCGGCAACCCGCTGCTCCGCTTCGAGTACGCCACCAACATCATGTCGCGCATGATGGAAGGCGTGGATCTCGCCGTCTGTTCCGCCGGGCGCACCGTCTATGAACTCGCCCACATGCACATCCCAAGCATCGTTCTGGCACAGCACGAGCGCGAGGCGCGGCACACCTTCGCCCGCGCGGATCACGGATTCGCCTACATGGGCATCATGCGGAAATTCAACGCCGTACGCCTCCGCAAAACCTTTATGGAGCTCATCGACGAACCCGAACGCCGCAGCATCCTGTATCAGCGCCAGTCCCGCATCCATTTTGAAAAAAACAAGGCCAAGGTCGTCAGCGGCATTCTGAAGCTCTTGAAGAAAGAAAAAGAAAACTGAAGACAGGGCGAAGGAACAGGGCCAAAGGCGGGGCAAACGGGCTCTCACGCCATTGCTGATACATCCCCCGGCTGGTACGAAGAAAGGACATCCCCCGCCGTGCCCCCGACAACCTTCGGCACCCGGCAACACTCCCGGACAGGGATTCGATAAGACCAAAGGCTGCGTTATAGAAAGTAATTGATGTTTTTTTCCTTGAAACGCCAAAGGAATGACCGGAAAAATGCCCTAGCCGTGGCTCCCGAAAAAGGGAAAACTGGAGAAAAAGCTGTATTTTCACCACACTGTGGAGATGAAACAACCACATACCATATCAGATCCCTTAAAAAATGGGATGATACGCATTCTATAATAGAAATACATTATTTGTGTATGGAATGTATACCCTATAAAAATGTCGGCATACCATATTCTACACAATACTGCCGCCGTATCCTGGCAAACAAATAGGCTTTGTTTAAGTTTACGGTTGATAAAGAGAAGTATGTTCCTTTAATCGCCGGAGGCACGGGCACCAGCGAACTTTGAGGACGGTCCCCCGCCGCATGGCAATGCGGCATGGAGGGGGCGAGGAGCGGTCAAATGTCTCGCGAAGCGCGGTCGAGAGCGGCGAAGCCGCGCGAGACGAAGCGCCGTCAGCCGTTGCCGGAGGGTGCCTTTCACCGCGCTGGAAGTGC
>URTO01000385.1 GCA_900550745.1 uncultured Desulfovibrio sp.
GCCTCGAAGCAAAAAAGGGTATGGTCAAGGTACAAAAAACGGCATGTTGGACGGACATACCGTTTCGCATAACGTGGGAAGAACCGTTTCAGCTTCGATCCGCCGTCAGCAGGAATACCGCCGAAATGACCAGCGCGCTGCCCGCCCAGCCGTAGGCGGAGAAGTTTTCATTCCAGAACAGCCAGACCCAGAATGTCGCCAGTACGGGTTCGATGTTCCCGATGATGGCGGCCTTGACTTGGTTGATGATCTGGAGGCTCCGCCCGTAGGCGAGGTAGGCCCCGTAGTTCGTGACCACGCCGAGGGCCAGCAGGTTGGCCCATGCCGTCCACGAACGGGTGGGGGCGAAATCCACGAAGGGGAAGAGGGCCAGCGCGCCGCCGAGCAGCATGTAGGCGTACAGGGTCGCGGTGGAGTAACGGGGTTGCCACCAGACATAGAATGGGAAATGCGAGGCGTAGCAGAGGCCGGATATCAGCCCGCAGACGATGCCGAGCACGGACGGTTCGGCGTTCAGGCTCCCGCCGGAGAAGCATACCAGCGCCGTTCCGAAGAGGGCCAGCGCCAGCGCGATCCCCTTGCGGGAGGAGAAGCTTTCGTGGAACAGGATGCGGGAGAACACCGCCACCCATGCGGGGGCCGTGTACAACAGCACCATCGCCGTGGCCGCCCCGCTCAGTTGGATGGAGATTTGCAGCGAACTGAAAAACACGCTGATGCTCAACACCCCGAAGGCGCAGAAGAACAGCGCGTGCTTCAAGGGGATGCGCGCCCCGCCGCAGATGCCCGTTTGGGCGAAAAAGCAGACGCCGCCGAGCAGGGCGCGCCAGAAAGCCACCTCCAGCGGCGCAAGGCCTTCCTCCATGCAGATTTTGGAAAAAGGGCCGATGAGCGACCACAGGACGGCGGCGGCGAGCACATACAGATAGCCCGTCATCTGCTTTGAATCCTTTGCCATAAACGGTTTCCTCCAGAGGGCCGGCGGTGCCGCGCGGCGTTTGGCCGCGTCCTGCCCCGAACCTGATGCTATTCTATGATGAAGGATTCCGCGTCCGAGGGGTGCGCATACTGGCCGAAACGCCTGATGGCCAGGGCTAGGGCGTCTTCAAGCCGGGCTCTGGCGGAGAAGGAGAACACGACCGTCAGGCAGGAGCGGGTTTCCGGTGTGATCATGGCGCGGGTGGAGTCGCTGGTGGGGCTTCCGAAAGCGCCTTGCCCGTCCGCGAGCAGGGGCATGTTTTCAAGGGCGATGTCGTCCTTGCCGATGCCCGGATACGCTTCCCCGGCTTTGCCCAGACGGAAAACGATGTCCGCACCGATACGGGCCGTGTCGTAAGAGCCGAGGGAGAAGCCGGTTTCGAGCGAGACAAGGTTGTTGGCGTCCACGACGCTGTTGATCTGGTAGAGGGCCTTTCCCTGACGCACCCGGCGGTACAGCGATTCGGACGAGACGCGGAACCGTCCGGGGTCTTTGCCGAACGCCTTGTACGCCTTTCGGGATTCGTCGAGGTTGGGGAGCTGGGCCAGCGGCGTGGTTTCCAGCATGGTTTTGAGGTAAGGGGCAACCTCGTTTTCGAGGCACGTCCAGAGCGCGTCCTCGCGGGCGAGCACGTCCGCCGTGTAGGTGAGGCAGCCCAGCCGCGCTTCGGGCCACGCGTTTTTGATGGATGGATCGATGGTGATGTTGAGGGCCGACATATCCGCTCCTTGTGCAATGGTGATTGCCGAGGGCGAAACGGCCGCCTCGCCCTCATGCCGGAACGGACAATATCATGGGTGGGGCCGGGAGTCTTGTTCCGGGCTCCTGTTTTTTTGTCCCAATCGCGTTTGCCTCCGATAGGCGGCGGGCGTCAGGCCGGTCAGGCGCTGCATGGCGCGGGTGAGCGCGCTTTGATCGGCATACCCGGCCCGCAGCGCCAGCTCCGCAATCGGCAGATCCGATTCCGCCAGCCATTTCCGCACATGGCTGATGCGGCGTTCCGCCAGCCATGCCTGCGGGCTGAGGCCCCATTCGGAACGGGACAGCGCGTGCAGCCTGCTTGGGCTGATGCCGATGCGCCGGGCCATTTCGCCCACAGTCCACGGCGCGCCGGGGTGAGCATCGATCAGCCTTTCCAGTGCGGCGAGCCGGGAAGGGCGGCATAGCGGGCGTTCAAGGAAGGAATTGAGGAGCAGGGGCATCCAGCATTGCGTGGTGCCCGGCTGTGAAAAACGGTCTCTGGACAGCTCCGCGAACCCGATCAGGTGGCGGGTGGCTTCGGAAACGGGAAGAAAGATTTGTTCCGCCAGTTGTTCCGCCGCAGGGACGCCGCATTCGGCAAGATCGCAGTTGACGATAAGGAAGGCATTCGAGATGGTCGCCAACTGCGAATGCGGGACGCCGGGCGCGACGAACGCCGCGCAGGAGGGGGAAAGCCTGCCTTCCGCGCCGCCGATGGAGATTTCCAGTTCACCGGCGATGGGCAGGACAAACTGCGCGTGGGGATGCCGCTCGTTGCTGCGTTCCCCCTCATAGCTCAAAAAATCGATCCGGATGGACATGGCCCGCCTCATACTGAATGCCGAAAAAGGAGATATTC
>URTO01000386.1 GCA_900550745.1 uncultured Desulfovibrio sp.
CTTTCCTGAAGGCGCGCCATACCGGAAAAGGAAGGCTGCGCCTACAGGAAGCCGGGGATGCCTTTAGGCTCCTGCGCGATGGCCTTCGGCCTGTTCGAGCGTGGCGTATCCGTACTGCTGCACCTGATTGAGGAGGTTCAGCTCCGCGCCGTTTACGCCATCCTGTTGCTGCCGCAATGTAAGTTCATGCAGGAGCGTGATCGTGCGCGCTGAATACGTCTTCAGTTCTCCCCGCAGGTACGTTTCAAAGGAGGTTTCCATTGCGGAGTCTTCGCTGGTGCGCAGCGGGCGGCCCTTGCCGCTCAGACGGGGATAACGGTCGAACAGCTCGGCTTTCCAAGCCACGTTGATCGCGACGATTTCTTCGATCTTCCGCAAGGTTTCGCTGTCGACGGGCGGAAGGGATGCCGCCAGCTTCCGGTATTCTTCGGGGAAAGTGGATTCCATCATCCGGGCATATTTTTCGGTCATGATGTTTCTGCCGTCCCGCGTGGCGGCTTTCAGATCTTCCAGATAGCTGGTGAGCAGCTCATCGGGCCATGTGGCGGCCTGGCTCTTCCGCATGATCTTGAAGGTGTCGGGCCGCATCTGGCAGGAGGCCGGGCCTCCCACATTTGAAACGTGGGAAAACATCTCCCATTCCAGCTTGATGATCTCGGACATCAGTTCGTCGCGCATTTTTTTCTCCATCTTATTATAATGCTGAATCATATTGTAAGGTATGGCCGTCTGCCGGGTACGTTGCCTTTCATACGGTGACGCGGGCGGGAGGCTCCGGCTGGAAGCTGTTTGCAGGTACTTTGCCTTTTACCCAGCCCAAGGGCTTGCTCGAATGCCGGTTCAGCTGTTTGCCGGGTATGTTGCCTTTCACCGGATGGGCAGAGCAAAACCGGCAAGCCGTCGCCGACGGTGCAAGGCAATTGGTCTGCTGCGGCTGCACGGATACGGCGCCATACCCGCCTTTTCATTTGGCTCTGTCGCAGGATGTGGTTGTTTTGTCTCTACAATAGAGTGAAAATACAGATTGTTTTCTAATTGTTACGCTGATGGATTCTATGCTCCGGGGCATTTTATTGGTTATTCCTTTGGAATTTCAAGGCATGAAGCATCAACCGTTTTCTATGGCACAGCCTTTTCTTTTGCGGAGGGAACCCGGCGGATCCAAAACGCCGTTCGGCAGCCTCCGCTCAAACAGGGTGTTCGTCAGGCCGTCTTGTTGTCCCAATCCTTTTCCCGCAGCGTCCCGGTTTGGAAGTAGACGGAAACCAGCTCGATGAACTCGTGGAAGTCTCCGTTTTCTTTGGCGAGGCGATCGATGGACTGCCAGTCGGCATCCGGCTTTTTCTGTGCGGGGAGCAGGATTTCGCTTTCCGACGGGTTTTCGGGATCGAGCAGGATGACCCCGATGCCGTGCAGGGCTGAAAGCATCCTGAGCTCCTGTTCCACCCGGTCGTCGGCGATGGCCGTGGCGACGAGATACCCCTCGTGCGCCCACGACGAGTTGCTGACGGCCTGAAAGAAGCATTTCCTGATATTGGCAACGGTGAGCGTCTTTTTGACTTCAAACGACCAGAGCCGGACGCAGGTGCTGCCGCTGGCGTGGCCGCAGGCTTTGACGTGTTTCCCCCATGCCTTGTCCACCGGCTCCATCGCCACGATGTCGGGGTGGAGCCACTGGTTGCCGCCGTTTCCCCGCGTATTGCGGGAGCGGCCTTCCCGGATGCGCATAGGGTAGAGGTGCAGCTCCGACCAGAGATAGCTGATGAGAAGCGGATAAAGCTCCTGTTCCAGCAGGGCCCGTTCCTCACAGGAGCAGGCATCCTCATCGCGTTCGTTTGTTTCGCCTTGGGCCGTATCCGGCGCCCCCTGCGTTTCTTCCAATGGAATGCAGTAGCGGCGGGGCTTGGGCCTGTCCTGCCATACGAGTGTGGGGCGGAGCCTTTTGAGCGTATCCTTCTGTGATCCGATTTCCGCAATGATTTGCGAAAGGAATGCCTTGTCATCCGCAAAACGGGGATTGCTGCGTTTTTTGGCATAGTCGGAAGCGTATTGCTGTACGATGGTTTCGGCAATCTGCCGGGCCGTAAAGCTCTCGCCCCGATGTTTTTCGAGAAAGGCAATGATCTTTTGCGATTGGGAAAGCGCCATGTCCACCCCCTGTTCAGTCGAAGCCCCATTGTAGGCGGGGGGAAAAGCCATGTCCAGCTTGTGCGGGCCGTTGGGGGCCTGCTGGGGATTGGGACGGCTTCCGCCGCCGGGTAAAAACGAAAGCCCCGCATTGCACGGGGCTTTCCGTTGTTTCAGGTTGGCCCGCCGTAAGCTAACCGTTCACGGATATGGAAGGATAAGCCGCCAGCGAAGGGAACGGGGTGATTCCACATTTGAAACGTCAATGGACGTCAGTGGTGTGCCGCTTCGGGAAGGCATGCCGGGAAGCACGGTGCAGCACCTGTTCCCACGGAGTATTCAAACCGCTTGTGTACGAAAGTATCCAGAACCCTATATTGCCCGATAAAGCGCAACCCATTTAAATCGTTTATGTGCGTAGGTTTCACCAACATGCCACACCCGTGATCCA
>URTO01000387.1 GCA_900550745.1 uncultured Desulfovibrio sp.
CGGCTCTATCTCAAA
Source organism: uncultured Desulfovibrio sp. (assembly GCA_900550745.1). Lineage (GTDB taxonomy): Bacteria > Desulfobacterota > Desulfovibrionia > Desulfovibrionales > Desulfovibrionaceae > Bilophila. Next base: position 16 of record URTO01000387.1, read on the forward strand.
AAGTTCACCGGTATGCGCAGGTTTTTTCTCATCCTGGCTGACGGCGTAGAGGGTGCGGTCGAACTGGGCGTTGCTTACCCCGACGATGAACAGTTCGCCGGCGCGGACTTCCCGCTGCACGATGCGCGGGGAGAGACAGGAGAGCATGCCCGGATTGCGGAGAACCTGCTTGATGGAATCGTTATGCTCAAATTCGAGAAGGATCTGCGGACGCAGGCCGCGCGGGGTAAGTTGGCGCAGGAATGTTTCCCGCGTCCCTGATCCCGGTTCGCGCAGCAGCCAATGGCGGCCGAGCAGGGCCTCAATGGGGTACGGCCCGGCCTCGGCCAAAGCCTTGTCCGCGGTAACGATCACGAGGGATTCCTTGGCGAGGGGGGTGATCTCCACGGCGAGGTTGTGGACGTCCCCTTCCACAAATCCGACGTCGAGCAGGCCGTGTTCCACATGGCGCACAATATCCGCCGTATTCCCCGACTCACATTCGATTTCGACATGGCGATGCCGCATCTTGAAATTATACAGCACTTGCGGCAGCACGAAGTCGGACAGCGTGGTGGACGCGCCGATGCGGATTTTGCCCGCCAGCTCGTCACTCGCCACCAGCGCGAGCACATTCTTGAGTTGATTGTACAGCGGGGCCAGCCGTTCTTCGAGCAGCCGCCCCTTGTCGTTGAGCCGGATGCCCCGGCCCATCCGGTCGAACAGAGAAACCCCCAACTCCGCCTCAAAATCCCGGAGCGCACTAGAAACCGCCGCTTGCGATATGAACAGCTTGGCCGCAGTGTCCCGCATATTCGGCGTCCTCGCCAAGGCCAAAAAAACTTCCAGATACCGAAGCGTCATAAACCCCTCCTCTCTGCTGCCGGTTGTCTGCGGCAAACCGCAATGCCATCCTTCCTTGGTAACGGATCCGGTATGGGACGGCAACCGTACTGAAACGCAACATATGGAAGATGTTTCTTTTTTCCCATGCCTTTTTTAGCATGGGTTACGCCGTTGAAGGACGCTTGGGCGCCCCCGCGTGAGGGGCGCCGTCTGTGCCCATTCGGAATCCATTCAGGGATATGTCCATGCAACAGCTTGAAAATACGTTTGTTTTTTTACAGCCGCGTGAATGCGCCGTGGGATGTCGCCAGACGATATTTGTTGTACGTTCTTTTGTGAACGCCGACGGCATTCCGTTTCCGTTTGATCCTGCCCCGCCCTGATGTGGGATCAGGCCCAGTGCGGCAAAGAAGGCAGGAGGGCGCTCCCGCCTTTTGTGGGTGTCTGGTAACGTATTGGGGAAGAAGGCTCACAAAGGTTCTGAAAAGAGGAAGGGGGAACATTTCAATGAATGTTCCCCCCAAAGCCTGATGCCTTCAAAGCCCAACTGCGCTAAAAGTTGAGGGCGAGGATGGAGCGGGTTACGAAATAGCCGCCGCCGATGAGCCACAGGGCGAGCACGCCCGCAAGGAGGAAGGGCTTGGGGCCGACCATGCGAACCTTTTCGAGGCTGGTTTCCATGCCGAGGGCACACATGGCCATAGTGAGCATAAAGATATCCAGCGAATTGATGACGCTGACGGCCTGCTTGGGGATGATGCCGAGCGAGTTGATGCCGATGCACGCGATGAACAGGACGGCGAACCACGGGAAGTTGCTGAAACTATAGGTGCCGTAGGAAGGCGCACGGCTTTCCTCTTCCGTTTTCTCAGGGAATCGGTTCAGCCAGAAGCCGAGGCAAATGAGCAGGGGTGCGATCATGATTACGCGGATCATCTTGACGATGATGGCGGTGTTGCCCGCATCGGCGGAAACGGCTTGTCCGGCGGCTACGGCGTGCGCGACCTCATGCAGGGTTCCGCCCACGAACATGCCGTAAGCCTTTTCGCCCATGTCAAGGAAGCCGTGGCTGTACAGGAAGGGATAGACGAACATGGCGATGGTGCCGAAAACCACGACCGTGCCCACGGCGATGCTGCTTTCATAGGATTCGCCCTTAACCACGGGTTCGGCGGCGAGTACGGCGGCGGCCCCGCAAACGGAGCTCCCGGCGGCTGTGAGCAGGGCAAGGCGGCGGGGCAGGCCGAAGGCCTTGATCCCAAGCCAGGCGCCGCCGAGAAACGTGCTTGTCAGCATGGTGGAGCTGATCGCCAGCCCGTTGAAACCGACGAGCAGGAGATCCTGGAAGGTAAGGCGGAAGCCGTAAAGGACGATGGCGGCGCGCAGCAATACCTTGGAAGAGAACAGGATGCCGGGCAGCCAGTAGACTGGAAGATGCAGCCGGAGCGTATTGCCGTAAATCATGCCGAGCACGATGCCCACAATGAGGGGGCTGATGCCCAAAAGGGAAATGTAATGCCACTGTGAAAGCTGATAGGCGGCGCTGGCGAACAAGACGACAAACAAGATGCCGTTCATGAGCTGTATATGGTATCCGTTCCCGATGGCTTTTTCCGAATGCATGGATGGGGATAAGACAAAACAGATGTGAGCGGTTGCTTCTATCAATTATAAAAAAGCATCAGCCGATGAGTTGCATGCTTATTTTGCAGAAGTTTTGCCAAAT
>URTO01000388.1 GCA_900550745.1 uncultured Desulfovibrio sp.
GAAACTTTCTCTAGAAAGTTTCTCCCGCCCCCCTCCAATATCCACAATCTTAATACCGATACAGATCCGACTTGAACGGGCCGTCGACGGAGACGCCGATGTACGCAGCCTGCTCTTCGGTAAGTTTGGTGAGCTTCACGCCGAGGCGGGCGAGGTGCAGGCGGGCCACTTCCTCGTCGAGCTTCTTGGGCAGCGTGTACACCTTCACTTCGTGATCCGTGGCGGCGAGCTCCATCTGGGCCAGCACCTGATTGGTGAAGCTGTTGGACATGACGAAGCTGGCGTGGCCGGTGGCGCAGCCGAGGTTCACGAGGCGGCCTTCGGCGAGGATGATCAGGGAGCGACCGTTGGGCAGCACCCACTTGTCCACCTGCGGCTTGATCTGGATGCGCTTGTTGGCCGGGTTTTCCTCAAGCCACGTCATTTCGATTTCGTTGTCGAAGTGGCCGATGTTGCAGACGATGGCCTCGTCCTTCATGTTGTTCATGTGCTCGCCGGTGATGACGTGGTAGTTGCCGGTGCAGGTGACGAAAATGTCGCCTTCCTTCACGGCGTCTTCCATCGTGGTCACTTCAAAGCCTTCCATCGCGGCCTGAAGAGCGCAGATGGGGTCGATTTCGGTCACGAGCACACGGGCGCCGAAGCCGCGCATGGAATGGGCGCAGCCCTTGCCCACGTCGCCGTACCCGGCAACGACCACAACCTTGCCCGCGATCATGATGTCGGTGGCGCGCTTGATGCCGTCGGCGAGGGACTCACGGCAGCCGTACAGGTTGTCGAACTTGGACTTGGTTACGGAGTCGTTCACGTTGATGGCCGGGAACAGCAGCTTGCCCTGCTCCGAGAGCTGGTACAGGCGGTGGACGCCGGTGGTCGTTTCTTCGGACACGCCGCGCACCTTCGCCGCCACCTTCGTCCAATGGCCGGGATTGGTCTTATGGCCGAGGCTGATGCGATCCATAAGGACGCGGGCTTCCTTGGAGTCGCAAGGCTTGTCGAGCACGGAAGGATCGCGGTCCGCATCCACGCCGAGGTGGATCATCAGGGTGGCGTCGCCGCCGTCGTCCACGATGAGATCGGGGCCGGAACCGTCGGGCCACGTCAGGGCCATTTCCGTGCACCACCAATAGTCCTCAAGCGTTTCGCCCTTCCATGCGAACACCTTGGCGTAGCCGAGCTCCGCGATGGCGGCGGCGGCGTGATCCTGCGTGGAGAAGATGTTGCAGGACGCCCAGCGGATGTCCGCGCCGAGCTCGTACAACGTCTTGATGAGCATGGCGGTCTGGATGGTCATGTGCAGCGAGCCCATGATTTTGAAGCCTTTGAGGGGCTTCTTGTCTCCGTAGCGGCGGATGAGTTCCATCAGGCCGGGCATTTCGCGCTCGGAGAGCTGCATTTCCTTCTTGCCGAAGTCGGCAAGGCTGATATCCGCCACCTGATAGGGCAGCGACAGATCGAGAGGCTTCGCGTTGGACATAAGTATCTCCATAAAGTTGATATGTTACAGGCGTCGGGCCAGCGTGAGGTTGAGCGCCAGCCCCTGTTCCACGAGGTGGCGGGCAATGGAAACGACCTCGAAGGACGCCGCTTGCAGCAGCCTCGACATGGTCGCTTCATCGAATCCGAGCCACAGATCCCCGTAGTCCAGACGCATCCTTTCCTGAGTATGCCGATCAAAGTCCGCCACAACGAGCAGCCCGCCGGGACGCAGCACGCGCCGGATTTCGGCAAGGGCGTTCTCCGGGTTGGACAGGTGGTGCAGCACCATATTGATGCTGGCGAAATCCGCCTCGCAGTCCCGCAGCGGAAGGTGGCTGAGTTCCCCGATGCGCAGCGAGACGCCTTCAGGCTCCCCCTCCACTCCGGCAAGGCGCCGCCGGGAAAGCTCCAGCATCCTCGGCGAACCGTCCACCCCGATGATCTGCCGGGCGCGCCCGCGCATCCGTTCCAGCACGATCCCGGTTCCGCACCCCAGATCCACCGCCGCCTCACAGCCTTCGGGCATCATGCCGCACACGGCCCCGGCGAGATCGAAACCGCCGAGCACTTCGCGGCTCAGGGTATCCCAGTGTTCGGCGATGGTATTGAAGAACTGCCGCGTCTTGAGCGCCCGATCCTCAATGATCTTGGCGGCCATTTCCACATCCGCGCGCATTTCGGCGTCTTCGTCCAGAAAGGGCATGGCGGCTTTCAGGAAAGCGGCGCCCTCCCCTTCCTTTACGGAGGAGTAAAACACCCACAGCCCGTCCCGGCGCGAGGAAAGCAGCCCCGCTTCGGTCAGGATCTTGAGGTGGCGCGAAACCCGCGACTGGCCCATTTCGAGGATGCTTACCAGTTCATTGACGGAAAGTTCATACCGCTCAAGAACATAGGTAAGCCGCAGCCGGGTCTCGTCGGACAGTGCCTTGAAATAGCGGATAGCGTTGGACATGCGGTTTCAAAGGGTTACAGATGTATCAAGATGAACGGATGGTTTTATATAAAGAAATCTTCATATAGTCAAGGAGAGGAAAAAATTGGGCGACAATGAATCAAGCCAAAGGGATTGCCAAATTCT
>URTO01000389.1 GCA_900550745.1 uncultured Desulfovibrio sp.
TTTCTCCAGAAAGGTTCCCTCTCCCCTCCCCCAAATCAAAACATTTATCAATCAGCTTAACTCGAAGCCTGTGCTTTGAGGGCTTCGGTCTGGGCGTGGGTGACGAGGGCGTCCACAAGCTCCTGAATTTCGCCTTCCAGCACCTTGCCGAGGCTGTACAGGGTCAGGTTGATGCGGTGATCCGTGACGCGGCCCTGCGGGAAGTTGTAGGTTCGGATGCGCTCGGAACGGTCGCCGGTGCCCACCTGCGCACGGCGCTGGTCGGCAAGGGCGGCGTTCTGCTCCTCCTGCTTCATCTGGAGGAGGCGGGAACAGAGGATCTTGAGGCCCTTGGCCTTGTTCTTGTGCTGGGATTTTTCGTCCTGACAGCAGACCACGAGGCCGGTGGGGATGTGGGTCACGCGCACGGCGGAGTCGGTCGTGTTCACGCTCTGCCCGCCGGGGCCGGAGGAGCGGTACACGTCGAAGCGCAGATCTTCGGGCTTGAGATCGATGTCCACTTCCTCGGCTTCGGGCATGATGGCGACCGTGGCGGCGGAAGTGTGGATGCGGCCCTGAGATTCGGTGGCGGGCACGCGCTGCACGCGGTGGGTCCCGGACTCGAATTTCAGGCGGCTGTAGACCTTGTCGCCGGAAATGAGCGCGATGACTTCCTTGTAGCCGCCGTTGTCGGACTCGCTTTGGCTCATGATTTCGACCTTCCAACCCATCTTTTCGGCGTAGCGGCAATACATGCGGAAAAGATCGCCGCCGAAGAGGGCCGCTTCTTCGCCGCCCGTACCGGCGCGGATTTCCAGAATGATGTTCTTTTCATCCAGCGGGTCGGTGGGCAGGAGCAGCACCTTGAGGTCATGTTCAAGCTTGGGGAGCTTCTCCTCAATGGACTTGATTTCTTCGTGGGCCATTTCGCGGATATCGGGATCGGCGTCGTTGAGCAGTTCCTGATTGTCGGAGAGGTTCTGCTTCAATTCGCGGTACTGGCGGAAAATATCCACCACGGGCTTGAGATCCGAGTGGGCCTTGGTCAGCTTGCGGTATCGATCCTGATCGTTGAAAACGGTGGGATCGGCAAGTTCCTGTTCAAGATCCAAAAATTTGCGTTCGAGGCTTTCGAGTTTGGCAAACATCAATGACTCCGGTTGCAGGTAGAGGGCGTCTCAAGGCGCGGCGGGTGCTGGCCGACGGCGGAAGCGAGGGCCGCAACCGCGACTTCGACCTGATCCAGTTCCGGTTCCCTTGTGGTCAGAAGCTGCAAAAACATGCCCGGCGCGCGGAGGATGCGCCCCCAGAACCCGCCGCCCAGACGCGCGGCGTAGCGGATAAGCTCATAGGACAGGGCACTGATGGGAACCATAAGCAGCAGCTTGAAGACGATAGTGAAAAGATGCTTGGCCACGGCGCCGTCCGGCGTCCAGACAAGGAGCAGCATCGGGACGAGAACCGTATGCAGCAGGATGGCGATGGACATGACGAACAGCAGGAAGGTCGTGCCGCAGCGCGGGTGCAGGCGGCTGAATCGGATGGCCGATTCGGGCGTCACGGTATCCCCGGATTCGTAGGCATGGATCGTCTTGTGTTCGGCGCCGTGATAGCAGAACACCCGCCGGATGTCCGGGAGGAAGGCGATGGCCACGATATAGCCGATGAAAATCAGAAATTTGAACAGCCCGTCCCAGATGTGGAACGAAAACCCTTCGACGCCGCCGCCGAGCCCGATCCAGTTCATGATGATCGAGAGCAGGTGGGGCACGACGACGAACAGGCCCACGGCGAACAGAAGCGATACGATGAGGGTGAGGACAAGCTGCCAGTCCTTGAGTTCCTCCCCCGTCCCCTCAGTGCTGCGCTCGGCGGAAAGGTTCAGCGCCTTGATGCCGTTGACGAGGGTTTCGATCAGCGTGGGGAAGCCGCGCAGGAACGGTTTTTTGAGCAGCTCGCTGCGGGTGAGGCTGAACCACGGGCGGTTTTCGACGCTGATCTTGCCGTCGGCCGTGCGGACGGCAAGCGCGTAGACGTCGCCGTTACGCATCATGACGCCTTCCATCACGGCCTGCCCGCCGACGAGCGGCGCGGGGGCGAGGAACGGCAAAAGGCGCCCAAGGCGCATCGGGAATCGTTTCCTGGAACGGGCGGAAGGAACGGACGTGGCGGCCGGACGACCGGTACGCGTGGACATGGAAAGACCTCGGAATGTCACTCCCTGAACGTGTGTCCCCGGCGCGGTTCCCGACTGGTTGACTTGCGGACTTCGGGGAAGGACGAAAAAAGGGGATGGAACTCGAAGGCCTCCCGGAGGACGGGCCACCCGGGAGGCGTAAAGGCTGCGCAGGAAACCGGCGCGTTACTTGTTGAGATTGGCGTACTTCTTGCGGAAGCGGTCAATGCGGCCAGCCGTATCGAGGAAGCGCTGCTTGCCGGTGAAGAAAGGATGGCAAGCGGAGCAGATTTCCACATGGACGGTTTCTCCTTTAGTGGAGAGGAGTATAGAGGGAAGAAGGCAGATCGAAAACATTCTCATTCGTGAAGAATATCCGAAAGGAGCCATAGCACTGAATG
>URTO01000390.1 GCA_900550745.1 uncultured Desulfovibrio sp.
AGGCGGCTGTAAGGCATAAGCACAATGCCTTTGCGTTGTTCAAGGCCGAAGCGAGCGGGCCTTACATTTTAGGCTCTGTTATAGCTTGTGGTTGTTTCATCTCCACAGCGCGGTGAAAATACAGCCTTTTTCTTCGGTTTTCCCCTTGGCGGGAGCCACGGCTAAGGCATTTTGTCGGTTATCCCTTTGGAGCTTCAAGGAAAAAGCATCAACCTTTTTCTATCACACAGCCAAATTTTACTATTGTAACTTGTTAAAGTTCATTTGCTCTAAGGAGCCGGTTCGTGCAAGTCCGTAATGAAGTCAAGGAACTCCGTCTGCTGTTTGAAGTCTTGCAGATTTTGGACAGCGCTTCCGACTTGTCCGGCAATCTCGAAACCGTGCTTGAGGTCATGGCCGAACATACCGGCATGATGCGCGGCGTGATCACGCTTCTCGACGAGGCGCACGGCGAGATCGCCATTGAAGCCGCCTACGGCATGTCGGCGGAGGCGCAGAGCAAGGGCCGCTACAAGCTCGGAGAGGGCATCACCGGCAAGGTTATTGAAAGCGGCAGGCCGCTGGTCATCCCCAACGTGCTGGTGGAGCCGTTGTTTCTGAACCGGACCGGGAGCCGCAGCCGCAAGGAGGCCGTTTCCTTCATCTGCGTGCCCGTCAAGATGGAAGGCCGGGTCATCGGCGCACTGTCCGCCGACAGGCTGTTCGCGGCCTCCGAAGCGCTTGAGGAGGACATGCGCCTTTTGACCGTATTGGCCTCGCTGATTTCCAAGGCCGTGAAGAACCGTCAGGAACGCCACCGGATGCTGGAGGAAAACCGTCGCCTGCTGGATGTCTTGCGGGAACGTTCCCGCCCGGAGATGTTCGTGGGGCGTTCGCCGGGGCTGCGGGCCGTCCTGACGCAGCTTGCACAGGTAGCCCCGACCAGCGCCACGGTTCTGCTGCTCGGCGAGAGCGGCACGGGCAAAGAGCTTGCCGCCAACACCATCCATGCGGGCAGTCCGCGTGCCGGGCATCCCTTCATCAAGATCAATTGTGCGGCTCTTCCGGAAGGGCTTATCGAAAGCGAGCTTTTCGGGCACGAAAAGGGCGCCTTCACCGGGGCCGTCGGTATGCGGAAAGGCCGTTTCGAGGCGGCGGACGGCGGCACGCTGTTCCTTGACGAGATCGGCGAACTTGCCGTTTCCACGCAGGTCAAGCTGCTGCGCGTGTTGCAGGAACAGGAATTTGAGCGGCTCGGCGGCATGGAAACCCATAAGGTGGATGTGCGCGTGGTGGCGGCCACAAGCCGGAACCTTGAGCAGATGGTCAAGGACGGGGTATTCCGCAGGGACTTGTATTATCGGCTGAACGTGTTTCCCGTCTCAATGCCGCCCCTGCGGGAACGGCGGGAGGACATCCCTCTGCTCGTCGAAAATTTCCTTGAGAAATATGGCCATAAGATAGGCAAACGGGGGCTCAGGGTTACGCCTGAGGCTGAGGCGCTGCTGTTGGCCCACTCGTGGCCCGGCAACATCCGGGAGCTGGAAAACGTCATTGAGCGGGCCGTCATCCTGACCTCGGACGGCCTGATCCGCCAGGATCTCCTTCCGCCAGCCATGCAGGCCCCCTGCGCGTTTTGCTCGTTGCAGGGGACGCTGCCGGATGCGCTCGATCAGTTGGAGCGGCGGCTCATTACCGAGGCCCTTCAGCAACATCATGGCAATATGGGGCATGCCGCACGGTCGCTCGGCATCAGTGAACGGGTCATGGGGCTGAGGATGCGGAAATTCGGCCTCGGCTACAAGGCATTCCGCAAGGGGGCTCCCTGATCCGCTTAGAGCGGGCGGAAATCATGGACGAAGCCTGTATTGCTGGTGTTTCATAAATACCATGCGATGACACAGCGAGAGGTTTGCTGCATGTTTTTTCCGATTCCGGCTTTTCGGTCGTTTCGCCAGTGGATGGACACCTCTTCGGCGTTCGTCCGGGCATGGGTACGTTCGCCGCGGAGTGTTGGCATGGTATGCCCAAGCGGTATGCCCCTTGCCCGGAGCATGGCCGCCTTCGTTCCCCGCAAGGGTGATGGGCTGGTGGTTGAACTTGGGGCGGGAACGGGAACCGTAACCCGGCAGCTGCTTGATGCGGGCATTGCCCCCCGGCGTTTGGTTGTGGTGGAGCAGTCCCCGGTTATGGCAAGCCTATTGCGGGAGCGTTTCCCGCATCTGACGGTTCTTGAGGCGGACGCCTGCTGGCTTGGGGGCTGTCTCCCCAGGGATCGGCAGGTGGACTGCATCGTTTCCTCCCTGCCCCTTCTTTCCCTGAACGAGCGCGTCCGCAACCAGATCATCAGGGCCATGTTCGAGGTGCTGCACGAAGGCGGCCTGCTCATTCAATATACTTACTCGTGGCGCAAGGTGAATGCCTTTCTCAAGGACGGCTTCCGGTGCGTCGGTTCCTGTCAGGTATGGCACAACGTACCGCCTGCCCGCGTTTTTCGGTTTCGCCGGGAGGCGGGGGCGCGTGCTCGGTGAAGATGGGGAAGAGGAAGAAGAGGAGGAAAAAATCA
>URTO01000391.1 GCA_900550745.1 uncultured Desulfovibrio sp.
ACAAACCGTCTGCGCCTACTGCGATGCCAGCCTTTGCTATGGTTTCAATCAGTTGAGGCATGCCGCCTGTAACGCCGTACGCAAACACGGTGTTGAATATCATGCTGAACGCAACCCAACCCCAGTTGCCCGCTTCCTGACGGATAACCACGAGGGCCACGAAGCAGGGGGAGTACAGCAACACGAAGAGCATGAGGGACAGCGCCGTCGCCTTATTCCAATTCGGATCCTGCGCAAGGCGTTCCGCCAACGACGTCGCTTCTTCAGGATCCTGCTCGCCAAGCGAATAGGCCGTGCCGAGCGTGGAAACGATGGCTTCCTTGGCCGCGATGCCGCCAATCAGGGCCACGTCCGTGCGCCAGTCGAAACCCACGGGCTTGGTCAGGGGTTCGATGGCCATGCCGAGCCGTCCCGCCCACGAGTACTGAAGGGCTTCTTCAGCGAGGGTCGCCTGCACAGCGGCCAGTTCTTCCTCCAGCGGAGCGCGGGCCTCATCCCCTTCGGGCAAGGCGTCCACCTGCTCCTGCAAGGTGGCGATCTGCGCTTCCAGCGGCGCGGCCTGTTCGGGATCCAGCGTCGGGAAGGTCATGCTCGCCCAAATCAGGATGGAGACGGCGACAAGCACAGTCCCGGCCTTCTTGAGATACATCCATGTACGTTCCCAGCAGTGGGTGAGCACGCTGCGCAGGGTGGGGATGCGGTACGGGGGCAGCTCCATGACGAACGGCGTGGATTCACCGCGGATAATGGTCGAGCGCATGATGCGCGCCATAATGAGCGCGGCGGCCCAACCTGCCAGCGTCAGCAGGAACATGGTGCGGGCGGGGTTTTCGGGGAAGAACACGCCCACCAGCAGCAGGAACACGGGGAGCTTGGCTCCGCACGCCATATAAGGAAGCGTGAGCAGGGTCGCCAGCTTTTCCTTGGGGCTGCGCAGCGTGCGGGTGGCCATGACGCCGGGGATGGCGCAGCCGCCCGCGATGCCGCCCGCAATGATGAACGGCATGACGGAAGCCCCGTGCAGGCCGAAGGCGCGGAACACGCGGTCAAGCATGTAAGCCATACGAGCCATGTAGCCGAAGTCTTCGAGAATCGCAACCAGCGTGAACATAATAATGATAAGCGGCACGAAGCTCATGACACCGCCAAGGCCGTCGATGACGCCGCTGACGATAAGCGACTTGAGGAAGCCGTCGGGCATCAGATCGCTTACGGTTTCGCCAAGCCAGCCGAAGCCTTCCTCGACCCACCCCTGCGGGTACGCGCCGATCACAAAGGTGAGCTGGAACATGGCGTACAACACGGCAAGCATGATGAGGGGGCCGAACAGGGTATTGGTCAGCACCTTATCCAGCTTGTCGGACAGCTCAAGGCGATCCTTGGCCGATTCGCGCCGGACGGCCCCGCTGCGCAGCACGCCGCGGATAAAGCCGTAACGGTAGTCGGCAATGATGGCTTCGGGCGACGTCTGCAAAGTACCCCGAAGATGTTCGGCCACGGTTTCCCGGTCGGCGCGCAGCTGTGCGGCCACGTCGGGCATACGCTCCACCTGCTTCAGGATTTCGGAATCGTTTTCCAGTACCTTCAAGGCGATCCAGCGGGCAGGATAACGATCCGTCAGCAGCCCCTTCTCGGTAAGGAGCCGCTCCATCTTGGTGAGAACCGGATCGAGATCCGGGCCGTAGGAAATGTTCAGCGGGGCGCTCCCCCGGCGGCCGAAGGCGATGGCTTCGCGCAGGGCGTCCTTGAGGCCCTCGCCGGAACGCGCCACGGTCGCCACAACCGGGATGCCGAGCTGCTTGCCCAGTTCCTTCGTGTCCACGTGGATGCCGGCCTTGCGGGCTTCGTCCATCATGTTGCAGGCCAGCACGACCGGCAGGCCCATTTCCATGATCTGGACGGTAAGGAACAGGTTGCGCTCAAGTGCGGAGGTGTCTACCAGATCCACGACCGCCATGGGTTTTTCCTCGGCCTTTTCAGGCGCGAGCACGGCACGGGTGACGATTTCCTCCTGCGAGTACGCCGTCAGGGAATACGTGCCGGGAAGGTCAACCATCAGGACTTCGACGCCGTCGATGGAGACATAGCCTTCTTTCTTATCGACGGTGACGCCGGGATAGTTCCCCACATGCTGATGGGTTCCGGTGTATTCATTGAACGCCGTGGTTTTCCCACAGTTCGGGTTCCCCGCCAGCGCAATACGAACCTCTTTCAACGCGATGTGCTTCGCCCCGCCGCCGTCCTGACGGCAGTGCGGGCAATCGGCATGGGCCTGACTCATGCGACCTCCACAGTGATATAATCGGCTTCACGGTTCCGCAGGGCCAGCGTGACCCCAAAAAGCCGCAGTGCAACCGGGTCACGCAACGGCGCGCGGCCCACAACTTCCACATCCGTGCCGGGGATGAGCCCCATGTCGCGGATACGCCGCCCGAGCTCGCCGTCGGCATTCACGCTGACGATGCTGCCCTTTTGCCCCGCCTGCATCTGGCGCAAACCTATCCTCCGCATACAGTCCTCCAAGATTGATTTTGATTTTCTTTAT
>URTO01000392.1 GCA_900550745.1 uncultured Desulfovibrio sp.
AAATGGCTGATGCTTTTTTCCTTGAAGTTCCAAAGGAATAACCGGCAAAATGCCTTGGCTATGGATTCCGCCAAGGGAAAGCTGGAGAAAAAGGCTGTGTTTTCATCGCGCTGTGGAGATGAAACAACCGCGTGCCATGACAGAGCCAAAACAGAAACCTGGATGTTCCATCAATCATGCAGCAGCCATGAACAAGGAGGAAACATGGGAAGGGTACGCGTGGCCGCCGTAGCGTGCTGCCTCCTTATTTCGGGGATCGCCGCCTTTGCCGGGGCCGCCGAAGGCACAAAACGCATTCTGGTATTCGGCGACTCCAACACGTTTGGCTATGTTGAGGATGCCCAGGGGACAGTGAGCCGTTTGCCGCTGCATACGGCCTGGCCGGGCAAAATGGCCGAGCTGCTTGGCGCTGGCTATGAGGTGGTTGTTGAGGGGCTGAGCGGCCGCACGACCACTATGGACAGCCCGGAGCGTTCCGGCACCGGCATCATTCCCGGCGCGGGCATGAACGGAGCCGCATACCTCCCGGCGGCGCTTTCTTCGCACATGCCGTTGGACATGGTCATCATCATGCTGGGGACGAACGACCTCCGCAAGGACAGAAACCGCAATGCCTCGGATATTGCATCAGGCATCATGCGGCTCGTATCCATCGTCAAAAAAGGCGAATGGCAGCAGCGCACGCCTTTTCCCATCCCCCAAGTGCTGGTCATCTGCCCTCCAAAGCTGGATCTTCAACGAAGCCCCTATAAAGACGCTTTCAAAGGGGCCCTCGCCAAAAGCGAAGCCCTCCCCGGAATCCTTCGTCCGTTAGTGGAATCTTCCGAAGCGCTCTTCTTTGACGCGGCGACGGTGGTGCCCTTTGCACAGGGAGCGGACGAAATACACCTTACGGCGGAAAATCACGCGGCGTTGGCCCAAGCCGTAACCAGGGAAGTCAGGAAGGCATTCGGCGATCCCAACAAAAACACCGCAACAGACAAGGAGAAAGTTATGAACGACATCACGGAAGTGTTCCCGCGCGGCGAGGCGAATACGGCGTATGCCCGGTACTTCGTGGGCAACAGCTATCTGAACATGCTTTCCACCGAGGGGGTGGCCATCGGCAACGTAACTTTTGAGCCGGGATGCCGGAACAACTGGCACATCCACCACGCCGCCAAAGGCGGAGGGCAGATACTGCTCTGCACCGCCGGGCGCGGCTGGTATCAGGAATGGGGCAAGCCCGCCCGCGAACTGCGTCCCGGCGACGTGGTGAACATCCCCGCCGGGGCCAAGCACTGGCACGGCGCGGCCAAAGACAGTTGGTTCGTCCATCTCGCCGTGGAAGTTCCGGGGGAAAACGCCCGTAACGAGTGGCTCGAACCCGTCAGCGAAACGGACTATGACCGGCTCCCCTGAACCTGCCCCTGCCCGGCACTCCATAGGGGCACAAGGACTATTGCTATGGACAGCACGAAAGAAACCCCGCCGGCCCCATCCCTGCATGGACGGGGATCCCCGAAGTTTTCTGGAAAAAACGCCGCAGGAGGCATGACGCGCCGCCATCTGCTGAAAATGGTTGGGGGAACGTTCGCCTTCAGCCTCCTGCCCCCATCCGCTTCTTCCGCCGATGTCCTGACGGACAATGGAGAAAATCCCATGAAAATCGTTGTTCTCACCGGCAGCCCCCACCGTCAGGGGACATCCGCTCTGCTGGCTGATGAATTCATCGCCGGAGCGGTTTCCAAAGGGCATGCTATCGTCCGCTTTGATACGGCCTTTGAAAAAGTCGGCCCCTGCCGGGCCTGCTATTACTGCGACAGGCATGACGGGGAATGTATCCAAAAAGACGCCATGCGGAAGATTTTGCCGGAAATCCTGTCGGCGGACATGATCGTGCTGGTCACGCCGCTGTATTACTTCAATATGACCGCCCAACTGAAAACCGTTCTGGATCGCCTGATGCCGCAGCGCGCGGCCCTGCGGAAGCACCCCATGAAATCCGCGATGCTCGTCACCTGCGGCAGCAACACGGACTGGAACATGGACGCCATCATGGCCCACTACAAAGTCCTTCAGCAATATCTCCCCTGGGAGGATCAGGGCGTGGTGCTCGCCAAAAACGTCTTTGCCCGCAAGGACATTGAAGGCACGGACTATCCTCCGGCTGCGAAGGCTCTGGGCGAACGTCTGTAGCCCGCCAACATCACGGCAAGGAAGAACAGTATGCCAGCCATTCCCGCCGGGAACGCCCTCCCTGAGCGACGGCCAGAAAGGGCGGCTGGTTTCCGAATTTGCCGCCCCCGCCGTACGGATCATAACCCTGTAGAATGAAACATATTGCTCCTTCCTCAAGGAAAACGATCCGGGCACGGTGGGAGTGGGCGGCGTCCTGCCTTCCGAAAGGCGGCGGATGCCCTCCGAATGAGTCGGCGCCGCCTGTGAAGGACACCCGCCTTCAACATGCTGAAGAATCAAAACAGCGCGGGAGGCCATCCCCGCACAAAAAGGATAACCTGATGGCGTCACGTGCCACCTCATCCAAACGG
>URTO01000393.1 GCA_900550745.1 uncultured Desulfovibrio sp.
CACCGGTCGAAAATCTTGGGAAGGTGAGAGGAGGGGGTTCGGGGGAGGGGAGAGGAAACCTTTCTAGAGAAAGGTTTCCTCTCCCCTCCCCCGATTATCCCCTAACTATGCGAAATCAGGATCCAAAGCGGCGCGGCCGTTGGCAAGCATGATCTTGACGTAGTGCACGGTGCGCTCATCCACCGGCATGACGGGGAAAGGCTCCCCGCAGGACTCGCAGCGGGTCATGGAAGGCTGCGTCGGCGCGATTAACGGATTGCGGTGCCCGCAGCCGGGACAGCGATAGAAAAAGACGAGCTCCATGCTCTCCGGCGGCACGGGCTGTACTGGACGACTGGAAAGGCTCATCCCCTCACTCCTTCGACAAGGCTTTCGCCGCTCATGACGCCCGGCTTGGCAAGGCCCCACAAATCCAACAACGTGGGCGCAATGTCCCCAAGCTTGCCGCCGGAACGCAACGGAACGGCCTGTTCGCCGTCCGCGCCCCGCTCCACCACAACCAGCGGAACCTGATTGCAGGTGTGGGCCGTCTGGGGATGCCCGGTTTCATCCAGCATCACCTCGACGTTGCCGTGATCCGCCGTCATCAGCACACGGCCGCCGGAACCCAGCACGGCTTCCACCAGCCGGGCCACACAGCCGTCCACATACTCAAGCGCCTTCACCGCCGCCTCGATGACGCCGGTGTGCCCCACCATGTCGGGGTTCGCCAGATTGCAGACCGCCAGCGTATACGGCACGCCGTCCTTTTCCGGCCCGGCGGCCCACGCTTCGAGGAAGCGATCCGTCACCTCAAGCACGCTCATCTGCGGCTTGAGATCGTAGGTCGCCACATCCTTCGGCGAATTGACGAGGATGCGATCCTCAAGGGGGAAGGGTTCCTCACGCCCGCCGCTGAAAAAGTAGGTCACATGGGCGTACTTCTCGGTTTCGGCGATACGGAGCTGATGCGCGCCCGCGTCCGCCACGACTTCACCGAGCGTCTGCACCAGATTTTCCTTGGGAAACGCTACCGGCACATGCAGCGAACTGTCGTAGGAAGTCATGGTCACAAGGCCCGCCAGTGCCGGGACGCCGCCGCGATCGAACCCGTCAAAATCAGGGAAATGGAAGGCGCTCACCAGCTCGCGCCCACGGTCGGCGCGGAAATTGATGAAGAAGATGCCGTCGCCGTTCCTGACGCACACGTCGGCGGGCTCGCCGAACACCTGCGGCTTGAGGAATTCGTCGGTTTCCCCGGCGGCATACAGGGCTTCGACGGCCGCCACAGGATCGGAGGCGCGCCGGCCTTCGCCGTGGACCATCATGTCCCACGCAACCTTTACCCGCTCCCAGCGTTTGTCGCGATCCATCGCGTAAAACCGCCCCACGAGGGAAGCCTGTTCCACCGACACGCCGGAATGCGCCGCCCGCGTCCGCGCCATCATATCCCCAAGCTGCGCAAGGAACCCCGCGCCGCTGGTGGGGCTGGTGTCGCGCCCGTCCATAAACGCATGGACGCGCACGTCCACGCCGTGGGCCGCGGCGATGTCCATGAGCGCGCCGAGGTGGTTGATGTGGCTGTGGACGCCGCCGTCGGACAGCAGGCCCGCGAAATGCAGCCGCCCGCCCGTCCGCTTCACACCCGCCAACAGCTCAAGCAGGGCGGCGTTGGAGGCGAGTTCGCCCGTCTCCATCGCCACGTCGATGCGGGTCATATCCTGATACACGATGCGCCCGGCCCCGATATTGAGGTGCCCCACTTCGGAATTGCCCATATATCCGGCGGGCAGCCCCACCGCGCGCCCGGAGGCGTCGATGCGCGTCGCGCCCGGCAGGGAGATGAGCCGATCGATGTTGGGCGTCCGGGCAAGGCCGGCGGCATTGCCCGGCCCGGCGGGAGCCAATCCGTAGCCGTCAAGAATGAGGAGCAGGGTTGGGGTGAGGGACATGATGCACTTCCTTGGGGCTGGGGCTTACTCTTCGTCCCCGGCGGGTTCTGCGCGACGGGGGGACACCGTGGGCATTTCGCCATACAATGCGGGGGATTCCTTCCAAAGGGATTCGATGCGGAAAAGCTCGCGCACGTCCTGCTGGAAAATATGCACGACGATGTCATTGAGGTCGGCCAGAATCCACTGCCCGGTCTGATAGCCTTCCATGCGCAGGAATTCGTAGTTGTTCTTGGTGCACTGTTCCATCAGGCCGTCGGCGAGGCTCTTGGCATGGCGGAGCGAAGACGCCGTGACCACAATGACCACGTCCATGCACGGGCTCTTGCCCGCCACGTCGAGGGCCACGATATCGCGGGCCTTGCTTTCTTCGAGCCACTTCACAAGAACGGCCGTCTTCTCGGAAGCCGACGCCGTGGAAAATTTGCGGGCCGCCTGTGCTTTGGGGGCGGGAATGTTAGCGGGGGTTGCCTGAGACGCCGTAGATGTAGAGTTATGTTGTTCCATCGCCGAGGCATACTCCATTTTCGGGTTGATCGCAACGAAAGCCCTGCCCCTTCCGGGCCCGGAAACCACTGATGGACAGGGTAAAAATCC
>URTO01000394.1 GCA_900550745.1 uncultured Desulfovibrio sp.
GAACTTCAAAGGGAAAAGTATCAACCATTTTCTATGACACAGCCTTACAGAATATGGAACACGCCCCCAATACGAACCGCCTCCGCCCCAAAGGATACAAGGCTGCGCGGACGGGCATATCGGGGAATATGCGTAAGGCCCCGGCGCAAAGGAGCGGGGCGGGGACGGGAACGCCCCTCAGCCCCGCCTAAAGCCTCCAGTAGGCCATACCTTCGGCTTGCACGGCACTGGGCGAAAGACAGCCCTTCACATCCAGCAGGAGGGCCTTGTCGGGCACGGCAAACCGTGCGTGCAGGGCCGCCGGTTCCAAAACGCCGTTTTCGGCGTACGCCTTGTGCGGCACGGCCAGAATCAGCGCGTCCAGGCTGGCGAGCTCATCCAGCGCCGCAAAAGAGAGGCCATATTCATGGCGTACTTCCCCGGCGTCGGCCAACGGATCGTGCACCAGCACATCCACGCCGTATTCCTGCAATTCGCGGATCACGTCGATAACACGGGTGTTCCGCAAGTCCGGCACGTTTTCCTTGAACGTAAAGCCGAGGATGCCCACGCGGGCCGCGTTGACCAACCGCCCCTGCCGGATCAGCAGTTTGACGCACGTTTCCGCCACATGCTTGCCCATGCCGTCGTTGATGCGCCGCCCGGCCAGAATGACCTGCGGATGGCAGCCGAGCTCCTCGGCCTTGAAGGTCAGGTAGTACGGGTCGACGCCGATGCAGTGCCCGCCGACCAGCCCCGGACGGAACGGCAAAAAGTTCCACTTGGTCCCGGCGGCTTCCAGCACATCCAGCGTATCAATGCCGAGCCGATCAAAGATGATGGACAGCTCATTCATCAGCGCGATGTTCAGGTCGCGCTGCGTGTTCTCAATGACCTTGGCGGCTTCCGCAACCTTGATGCTGGGGGCACGGTGGATGCCCGCACGCACGACCGTCCCGTACAGTTCCGCCAGCAGATCCAGCGTCGGTGCGTCGCTCCCGGAAACAATCTTCTTGATGGTTTCAAGGGTATGCACCTTGTCGCCGGGGTTGATCCGCTCCGGGGAATAGCCCACCGTGAAGTCGGCACCGCACCGCAGGCCGGATTCGGCCTCAAGGATCGGGACGCAGACCTCCTCGGTCACGCCCGGATAGACCGTAGACTCGTACACGACGACCGCGCCGCGGGACAAATGCCGCCCCACAGTCCGGGAAGCCCCTTCCACCGGGGACAAGTCCGGGTTCCGGTGCTCGTCGATCGGCGTCGGAACCGCCACGATGATGACGCCCGCCTCGCGGAGTGCCGCCGGATCGCTGGTGAAACGAGCCGTAGAAGCTTGCAGCGCCGCCGAGTCCACTTCGCCTGTCCGATCAATGCCCGCGGAAAGCTCTTCCACGCGGGCGGCGTTCAAATCAAACCCGATCACGCTGAAATGCCGGGCAAAAGCGACGGCCAGCGGCAAGCCGACATACCCGAGGCCGACGATGGCCACCGAGTGCGCGCCCTGATGGAAAGACGCAATGGAAGGCAAAGAAACAGACATAGGCAGTCCCTACTATATAAAAGGAAAGCGCAATACTCTGAAAACAAACGGGATTAAGCTTTTTTCAGACGTTCAGGAGCAAAAGCGATGATGAGGGCCCTGGCAAGCACCTTGGTGGCGTCCAGCAGCGGAACGCCGTGCAGGTCGGGTTCCGTGAGCGCCAGCGGGATTTCCGTACAGCCGAGGATCACGGCGTCGGCCCCCTGCCCCACCAGCTTTTCCGCCTCGGCAAGCAACGCCGCGCGCGCTTCCGGCGTCACCGGGTTCGACTGGGCCTTGATGCCGTATGCAGTATTGCTGATGGCCTGCTGGACACGCTCGCGGCCTTCCTCATCCGGGAACAAGGGGACGAATCCCGCGGCGGAAAGGGCATCCTGATAGAGCCCGGTCGCGTAGGTTCCCTTGGTGCTCAGGACGCCGATCGTCCGGGCATGGGGCAGGCTCTCACGGATGAAGGCGACCACAGCATCGATCATATGGACAAAGCGCACCTGCGGAGCCGCCTCATGCAGCATGGCGACGGCTACGTCCATGATTCGTGGGCTGTGCGCCGTATTGCAGGGCACGCCGATAACGGTGGCCCCGGCCTTCGCCATGCGCACCATGATTTCGCCGATGGCTTCACCGGGGTTTTCGTCCGTCTCCCCAAGCAGGAAGCGCGTTCTGTCGATGATATGTTCAGAGAGGGAATACTGGATCACGGAAAGGTGTTCCTGATCGCAGCTCGCTTCGGTCTGATCAAAAATCTTGCGCATAAGGTCAAGGCCGGCATACGGCCCCACCCCGCCCAGAACACCTATGGCCCCGGTATCCGTTTTCATTGCGTTTGCCCTCCAAAGGCTCAGTCTTGCTGTGAGGCAGTTTAGCTGAGCTTGCATGAGGGGACAAGCTTTTTAGGGGGTGGGGAATGTGGGGGAAGGGAGGAGGAACCTTTCTGGATAAAGGCTTCCTCCTCCCTTCCCCCACACCCCCATCCCTCCACCTCCAAAGAC
>URTO01000395.1 GCA_900550745.1 uncultured Desulfovibrio sp.
AGGGAACCCTTCTCCAGAAGGGTTCCCTCTCCCCTCCCCCACATCACCTGTCCTCCCCTTCTTCTCCACCCTTTCCCCGAACGCTTGAGCGGGGATGCGCCTTGTCATAGACGTGCATGAGATGATCAAGGGTGATGTGCGTGTAGCGCTGTGTGGTGGAAAGGCTGGCATGGCCGAGCAGCTCCTGTACGGAGCGCATGTCCGCACCATTCTCCAGCATGTGCGTGGCGAAGGTATGGCGCAGGGTGTGGGGGGAAAGATGCTGCGGCAACCCGGCGCTTTTGCGGATCTCGTCGAGAATCCGCGCCGCCTGCCTCCGGTTGAGCCGCTTGCCCCTGTTGCCCACGAAAAGGGCTTTTTCGGCGGGCGGGGCGATGAGCGCGCGCACCCTGAGCCAGAGGAACAGCGCCCTGACGGATGTGTCGCTCAACGGCGCTATACGTTCCTTGGAGCCCTTGCCGATAACCCGTATAAAGCCGCTTGCCGGGTCTACATCGTCCACATCCAGATCAAGGGCTTCGGAAATACGCAGCCCGGAACCGTAAAGCAGTTCCGCCAGCGCGAGATCGCGGGTGCGCCCGGCCTGCTCGCGATCCGTGGCCGTCTGCTCGGCCTGCCGGGAACCGTCAAGGCCCGCCGCGCCGCCGGATTCCACACTGGCCTCGTCCAGCAGGGTGAACATCTGATCCACGTTCAGCGCCGTGGGATGGCGGAGCTCCCGCTTGGGGTTGCGCACGAGCTTTGCCGGGTTCCTGTCGATTTTGTCCATCTTCATGAGGTACCGGAACAGCGAGCGCAGGGCCGAGAGCTTGCGGCCTATGGAACTGCGGGCTTGGCCTTCATGAAAAAGATGCGCGGAATAATCCTGAAAGTGGTATTTTTCCAATTCGCCGGGCCGGGAGAGCGTATACTGTTCGCGGTGGAGCCACTCCTCGAACTGGAGGAGATCCGTGCGGTACGCCGAGATGGTTGCCGGGGAAAAGCCTTTTTGATCGGCCATCCATGTCAGGAACTGTTCCACATCCTGCGGAAGCGGGGGCATTGCGGGGGCGTGGGTGGGCATTGGGGATTCCTTATGATGTAAACGGCGGGCCGGAGATCAGGCCAACGCGTAGCGGAGATCGGGGCGTTGGCGGATCAGGCCGCGCACTTCGAGGATGATGAGCGTGGAACCGGCTTCGCCGGGATCGCATCCAAGGGATTGGCAAACGTCGTCGACGGCGCGGGGGCTTTGGGCGATGAGCGTCAGGATGCGGCCTTCAAGGGTTCCGGGAGCTGGCTGTTTGAGGGGCGGAGGGGCGGCGGGAACGGGATGGAAGGGTTCCTGAGGTACGTCGAGGCTGTAAGGCTGCGGTGCGGAATCCGGCTGAGGGAAGAGCGTCTTGAGTTGGGCGGACAGATCCGAAAGGATGTCGGAGGAAGAAAAGATCGGCTGTGCGCCGTCGCGGATGAGCTTCTGACAGCCTTCGGCATGTTTTGAGCCGATGCCGCCGGGCACGGCGTAGACGGCGCGGTTCTGCTCAAGCGCGAGCCGGGCGGTGATGAGGCTGCCGCTGCGGAGGGCGGCTTCCACGATGACGACGCCGAGCGAAAGGCCGCTGATGATCCGGTTGCGGATGGGGAAATGCCGGGAGTCCGGGAGCGTTCCGGGCGCGTATTCCGAAATGAGCAGGCCCCGTTGGATGATCGCCCGGCGCAGCCCGTCATTTTCCTTGGGGTAGCAGACGTCGGGCCCCGCGCCGAGCACGGCGATGGTTCCGCCCGGCAGATCGCGGGCGGCGAGATGGGCCTGCCTGTCGATGCCGACGGCGAGGCCGGAAACCACGGTGATGCCTGAGGCCGCAAGGCCGCCGGCTATGGCCTGCGCCGCGCGGATGCCTTCCCTGCTGCATGTCCGGGTTCCGACGATGCTCACGCAGGGGTTGGCGAGCAGGCTCATATCCCCTTGGCAATAGAGGCGTATCGGCGCATCCGGCAATTCCTTGAGCAACGCGGGGTAGCGGCCGTCGGTCCAGAGCAGGACGGTTCCCGCGAGTTTCCGGGCCGCGTCCCATTCTTTCCGGGCGGGCCCGCGCCATTTTTCCGAGCGGAACTCACGGATGAGATCTTCCCGCAAGCCCGCCCCGCGCCAGTCTTCGACGCGCCGCACGGCCTCGAATGCCGAGCCGAACGCATCCAGAAGGCGTTTACGGCTTCTGGCGCCGAGCCCGCCGGTATGCGAGAGGGCCAGCGCCGCCCAGAATTCCGCGCGTGAGGCGGCGTCCAGAGCGCCGAGCGCGGTGGGTACGGCGGGGATGTCCACGGCGTAGGGCGCGTCGATGGGGCGTTCGGGCTCGCGCAGTTCGCGGCAGGGCGAACCGTGTTCGGGGAATAGGTCGTTTTTTTTCATGATCGTCCTGATGTTGGGTTTTCCAGCATACGGGGAACACCGCCGGATTTCAAGCGGCGGAGATATGCGGGATATTCACGTTTTCAATGAACGTTGAATTTTAACTGTATGAAATT
>URTO01000396.1 GCA_900550745.1 uncultured Desulfovibrio sp.
TTCATTCAGGCACACTCCACCGAGACTCTGCTTCTCAAATAGTACGACACTCAATCCTGCTTTTCCGGCAGCTTCGGAAAAAGCGATCTGGAAACAACCCTCTTTTCAAAGCCGCTTTTCCCCGTATTTCAGCAAACGCAGCTTCCCCATCCAAAGGCGGTACAAATTTTTCATCTTCAATAAGTTCTTCATTTTGCACGGTTCGGCAACAAGTAAGGCCCAAACCGCTCCAATAAGCCAAAAAGTAAAGAACTTTGTACCAAATCAAGGTATTTACAACCTTTTGCCTGTGGCTATTATGGAAGAAGCAGTTTGACCGAGACTGTTCCCACATATGTCATAAAGGAGTTTTTACATGTCGCACAAATACAAGATGCTGCCACTCGCTGCCGTCATGCTCGTCATGTCACTGGTCTTTTCGGCACAGGCCGCACCCGTGGTTCCTGACTTCGTCCCGCTGGTCCAGTCCGCCGGTAAGGCCGTCGTCAATATCAGCACCGAAAAAAAAGTCATGCAGCGGGGGGGCATGCCTTCCGAAATGTTCCGCGGGCTTCCCCCGGAGTTCGAGCGCTTTTTTGAACAGTTTGAAGGCAGAGGCCGCAGCGCCAAGCCCCGTACGCAGCGCTCCCTCGGCACCGGCTTCCTCATTTCCTCCGACGGCTACATCGTGACCAACAACCATGTGGTCGCCGGCGCGGACACCGTCCTCGTCAACCTTCAGGGGAGCACCGGCAAGGAGCATTCCCTCAAGGCCCAGGTCATCGGAACCGATGAAGAAACCGACATCGCCCTCCTCAAGGTAAAGGCCGACGCGCCCCTGCCGTTCTTGAACTTCGGCAACTCCGACAAGATGGAAGTGGGCGAATGGGTTCTCGCCATCGGCAACCCCTTCGGCCTTGGCCACACCGTTACTGCGGGCATCCTGAGCGCCAAGGGCCGCAATATCCAGTCCGGGCCGTTTGACAACTTCCTCCAGACGGACGCCTCCATCAACCCCGGCAACAGCGGCGGCCCCCTGATCAACATGGAAGGCAAAGTCATCGGCATCAACACGGCTATCATCGCCAGCGGTCAGGGCATCGGCTTCGCCATCCCGAGCAGCATGGCCGAGCGCATCGTCAGCCAGCTCAAGCAGGACAAAAAGGTCAGCCGCGGCTGGATCGGCGTCACCATTCAGGACGTGGATGAAAACACCGCCAAGGCCCTCGGCCTGCCCGAAGCCACCGGCGCTCTCATCGGCTCCGTGATGCCCGACGAACCCGCCGCCAAGGGCGGCATGAAGGACGGCGACGTAGTCCTCGAAGTCAACGGCCAGAAGATTGACGATTCCAGCGCCCTGCTCCGCGCCATCGCTACGGAAACGCCCGGCTCCAAGGTCAAAATGGTTGTGTGGCGTGACGGCGAACGCAAGACCATCACCGTCCAGCTCGGCGAACGGAACCTCAAGGCATCTTCCGGCAAGTCCGGCACCGTTGAGCGGGATGCCCCGTCCATCGGCCTGTCCGTCCGGCCCCTGACCAAGGAAGAAGCCCGTGCCGCCAACGTCAAGCCCGGCACCGGCCTCCTTATCGTGGACGTCGAACCCGGCAAGCTGGCCGCCGAAGCGGAACTCCGGGAAGGCGACATCATCCTGAGCGCCAACCTGAAGCCCATCAAGTCCGTGGAAGAATTCAGCAAGATCCTCCGTGAGGACGCCAAGAAGCGCGGGGTCATCATGCTCCAGCTCCAGCGTCAGGGACAGACCTTCTTCCGCTCCTTGGCTTTGAACGACACATCCGACAGCGACAAAAAGTAAACAGGCCGCACGCAACCGGATAACCAAGAGGGGGGTGAATCCCCCCTCTTTTGTTTCCAGCCTGAAAGCGAAGATAATGTATTCCACAGAAAAAATCCGGCATCGCCAAAGAATAAGGCCATACGGCTCAGGAAGGTGCATCGGTCTTGCCTTTTCCTCAGGAATGACTATACTTCATCCTACGCGAATGGGGACTTCGTTGTACGGGGTTCCGTCTGCCTATCCCTTTGGGGGCGCATTGGTTTCGACGGGGATGTTGAAGCCGAAGTGGCAGGCCGAGGCGCCGCTGGCCTCGTAAAAAGCGGCACAATAGTAATTGGCAACGATTACGAATACGCTTACGCTGCTTAATTAAGCGGCACACCGAACCGGCTCACGCCCGATAAGCCGGCAAGGTGTAAAACTATCGGGCTGGCGTGGCGTTGTGTTTGCCGGGCGACGCGCGAGACTTTACGGTAAACTGGCCGACGGACGCCCTGATTGGGGGCCAAGCCTGAGGCGAGATACCATACCCAACCTAAGCCTGTAGATGCTTCGCGTGAATCTTTCTCGGACGGGGGTTCGACTCCCCCCGCCTCCACCATCAACTCTTCCGGCAAAAGCCATTTGAATCCCGAAAGTCATGCTATTCAGCGGACTTTCGGGATTTCTCTTTCCAGCTTCATCCAGCCAGGGACGAAGCCCCAAAAAACCTTCAGTACCTT
>URTO01000397.1 GCA_900550745.1 uncultured Desulfovibrio sp.
GGCATTATAGACGCTAAAGTAATGGCATTGGGCGGCGTTACGGCAGCGCATTTCCCTGAAATCAGCTCATTGGGTTTGGATGGCTATGCTGGCAAGGGCCGAACGGTCGATGGGCTGCGGCGAAGGAGAAGGATATGGCGAAAGAAAAGGCATGGTATGCGGACAGTGCTGTCGGGACGTTGCTCGCGGATCTGTTTGAAGGGAAATGGTCCCCCGAATTGCTCGCACAGCTTGCCCAGATCCCGCTCGCTGAAGCGGAGCGGGGTGCGTTCCCCGGCTGTCCGCCTTCCTCCGGGAGGGAACGCCGGTTCCGTCTGGTGGAGCGCGTCCAAGCCCACAAGGAGGCGTGCTCGTTTTTGCTGGCTCGGCCCTCCGGCTCCGGCCTCGAATCGTTTTTGCGGCTGGCTGCGGATGGGGAAGGGCTTAGGGCGCTGGAAACGATGTTGGGGCTGGGATTGAGCCACATGAACACCTTACGCCCGGCGGGAATCAATCTCGTCCTCCGCCTCGTCCATCGAAGCCTTTTGGGTATAGGCTTGCGAGGGTTAAGTGCTGATGGGGCAAAGCGGTACCGGCGTCTTTGCCGTGACGTGCACCCGCTTATCGTTTGCTCGGGCAGCAATACACCTTCGCTCGCCCGGCTCTTTTTTCGGGCTCGGGGGCTGGCCGTGAAGTTCGGGGACAGGCGTGACATGGCGCTCTTCGACCTGCTCATCGGCTCCATAAACGTCTGCAATACGCCGGAACACGGGAACCCGCGTTTCCACGCTATCATGGCCCGCGGGTATGCGGCGCTTGAGGCGCTCAAAGAACCGGATCTGTTCGAGCAGGCGACGCCCTATCTGGGCATTTACCATTTTATTGAGGGGAACTACGAACAGGCAATGAACCTCTTTTCCCGCGCAAGCCGGAAACTGCGCGCGCAGGAGCACCATCTCGTCGAAATGTTTTATGTCAGGCATTGGAGCTTTGCGGCTTCCTGCCGGGGGAATTTTGAGCTGGCGGCCGGGCTGCTGCTCTCGCGGCTGCGCATGTTCGCCGCGCGCAGCGACAACCAGCTCGCCCGCTCCATACGTGGGCAGCTTGCGGCGTTGTACTTGCGCATGGGGCAATATGAAAAGGCGCTGGAACAGCTGGACATAGCGCAAATAGGCGTTTCGCCGCAGGTGGATATCGTCAGCGGCGTCACCAATGCGCGCCACCTCGCCTACTACCATATGCTGTCCGGAAATCCGAAGGCGGCCTACAAGGTGCTCCATTCGGCACTGGATGAGGCACGGCGTCAGGGGTATGAGCGCCCGATTTATCTGGGGGGCGCACTGCTTGAGCTTTTGTGCGCCTTTCAGGAGCAGGGATGCCCGCCGCTTCCCTGCTATTCGGCGGAGCAGGAGCTGCAACGCTGCCTCAGGGGGCCCAACCGTATGTTGCGGGGCGTTGCGGCCCGCTTGTCCGGCAACGCGCTGATGCGCGGAGGAAATGAGGATGGGGCGCTCGGCCTGTATCAGGACAGCCTCGCACTGCTTGAAAAGATAGGCTGCCCGCTTGAGGCGGCGAAAACGCGGCTGGCGCTGGCTTCACTGGCGTTACGGCGCAACGACAAGGAAAAGGCCGTGCTGCTCGTGAGCGACGCATGGCCCATGTACGATTGTCTCAAGGATTTTTTCTGGCCGAAGGAACTGCTTGCTCTGGTCCCCACCTACATGCGCAAGCATGGGGACGCCAATCTTTCCTCGCGGGCCCTTCTCGAAGCCTACCGTGAAAGTTTTTCCCCCTACAGGACATGGGAACAGTTCGAGGCCTTTTCGCAGGCTTTGTTGGCGGAGTCGGCCCGCATCCTCGGCACTACGCAGGGATACCTCTTTCATGTCCCGTATCCACATGCGCCGATCCGCCTTGTGGCCGTTCTCGGAGGCAAGCTCGAATCCGTGACGTATCCTTATGCCTCCCTGCCCGATCTCATGGAGCTCGTAGCCGAGGGAGCTCCGCTTATTCTGGACAATGTGCAGGAAGGGGGGATGGGGTTCGGAAGCATGTTGATCGGCATCCCCATAGACTGCCGTCCCGATGGGGTTTATGCGCTGTGCCATGTTGGGGCTTTTTTGCCGGAGGTCCGCACCGTCCTTGAAGAGAATGTGCTGAAAGATATCGGGCGTGTCCTTGCCTGGGAGTGTTCCCGCGTCATGGAGCGGGAGCGGCGTCATGCGGAGCGCCTTGAGACGCTTGCGGATACGTCTGGAGAAATGATCTGCGTTTCCGATGAGATGGAACGGTTTCTCGGCGATGTGGAACTTGCGGCGAAAACCGACGCTTCCATCCTGCTTTGCGGGGAATCCGGCGTGGGCAAGGAGATGGTGGCCCGGTACATCCACGAGAAAAGCGGCAGGAGCGGCAGGCTTGTCATCATCAACATGGCGAGCTGAATGATTTCCAGGAAATACTAGCCGGCCTGAAAGCCGGAGATGGAGTTTATTCCATACTTGGAAACCATG
>URTO01000398.1 GCA_900550745.1 uncultured Desulfovibrio sp.
CCAGCAGAGTCGTCACCTTTTCGGCGTTTTGCTTGAAGACGAGAGATACTTCCTCCCAACTGACCGGGGCTTCGTCTTCCTTCCAGCAGTCATAGTCCGTGGACATGGCTACAGCGGCATAAGGAATGCCCGCTTCATTGGCAAGTGCCGTTTCCGTGGAAACGGACATGTTGATGACATCAGCCCCCCACGTACGGAACATACGGGATTCCGCCTTGGTGGAGAAGCGGGGGCCTTCGATGGTGACGACGGTTCCGGTGGGATGGAAAGGAAAATGGTTTTTGCGGCAGCCTTCAATTAAGATTTGGCGCAGAGCGGCGTCAAATGGTTCGGCCATGGGCGTATGGACGGGCTGGCCCGGTTTGAAATAATCGTGGAACGTCATTTTCCGCTGTTTGGTAAAGTCGATGAATTGATCAAGAATGACGAGATCGCCGCGCCGGATTTCCTCCCGGAGGGAACCGGTCGCCGTCGTCGCGAGGATGTGCGTGCATCCGGCATCTTTGAGGGCTTGGATGTTAGCCCGGTAATTGACCGAAGAAGGCGCAATCGTATGGCTGCGCCCATGACGCGCCAATACGATCACAGGAACGCCCGCAATTTCGCCTTCCCGGAGCGGCGAGGACGGCTCGCCCCATACCGTGCCAGTGAAGGTGTCCCGCGCGTTGGTAAAAATGTTCAGGTTGTCGAGACCGCTGCCGCCGATGATGCCTATTTTGATGCCCATGATCAGTCCTTTGTCGTGTTCAGGGAAAGAATGAGGTTGAGGGTGGAGGCGATGCTTTCACCGTACGCGAAAACGCCTTCATTATGCCCGACCGTTACGAAGACTCCTTCGGAAGGAGAAAGTTTTTCCGCAATCAAAAGCGTCACTTCACGGGAAAGGGCGGGGGTTCCGTAGGCGATGGACTCCGGAGTCTGGGGGAAGCCTTTCGCCAGAAGGGACGTAAAGAGGAACGGGCTGTGGATATGGATGACGCAGTGCGCTTTGTTGGCTGCGTCGTAAACGGCCCCGTGGGTCATGGACTCCGAAGAGGCTTGGACGGGGCCGAAGGATGCCACGGTATTTTTGAGAGGATCAAACGCGTGGACGAGGCTGTAACCTTGTTTTCCCAAAAGGCGGCTGGAGCCCGTTCCGCTCCCGCTGATGAGGAACAGGTTTCCCGCCAGCCGCAAAGAGATGTTCCCGTAACCGATGCCGGAAGGGTAAATGCCGATGAGCCCTGCGTCATGAAGCGCTGTGCGCGCCGCATCCAGTCTAGGAAAAAGCGTCAGCGCACCAAGCGCCGTATCCCGTAGTTTGGCAGGCAAAGTACAAAGATACGTCTCGACATCTCCCACCGTATGGCTGGCTTGGTATTTGACGATGCCGTCAAGCGGTTCAGCGGTCATGGCGTGCCATTCCTAGGGATTCGGGATACAGGGAGGCAATGCCTTCTTGAGTGGCCTGACAGATGCCGCGTTCGGAAATGAGCCCTGTGATGAGCCTATTCGGGGTGACATCGAACGCCCAGTTTCGGGCTGGAGTTTCGTCCGGGCAAATCTGAACGTCAAGCACGCTGCCGTCGGGCGTTTTCCCGCTCATGATGCGGACTTCAGCAGCTCCGCGTTCTTCAATGGGGATTTCCGCCACGCCGTCATCAAGGGAAAAGTCGAATGTCGAGGAGGGGAGCGCCACATAAAAGGGAACGCCGTTGTCATGCGCGGCCAGAGCCTTGAGATACGTCCCGATTTTGTTGGCCGCATCACCCCTGCGGGTAACCCGATCCGCACCGACGATAACGATGTCCACCTGCCCGTGCTGCATGAGATGCCCGCCCGCATTGTCTGCGATCAGCGAGTGAGGCACGCCGTGCCGGGAGAGCTCCCACGCCGTGAGGCTTGCACCTTGATTGCGGGGACGGGTTTCGTCGACCCACACATGCACGGGAAGCCCCGCGTCATGTGCCGTGTACACGGGGGACAGGGCCGAGCCGTGATCGACGAAGGCCAGCCAGCCCGCGTTGCAATGCGTCAGGATATTGATGGGGCCCCCGTTTGTTTTTTTTACCGCCAGTGCTTCAAGCAGCGTTTTTCCATGCACGCCGATGGACTTGCATGCCTCGGCGTCTTCGTCGGCGATGGCTTGGGCGGTCATTTTGGCGATATGCCGTTTTTCTTCCGGGGAGTTCCCCCGCGTCATGGCGGCAAGCTGGCGGTCAACGGCCCATGCCAGATTGGAGGCCGTGGGGCGGGTTCGTTTCAAGGCGGTTGCGGCGTCGGACATGAAGGCGTCGAAAGCTTCAGTATCCTTTGCGGGAGCTTCGCAGGCTGCAAGCCACATGCCGTATCCGGCTGTTGCACCAATGAGCCCCGCGCCTCGGACGAGCATGTTCCTGATGGCGTCGCAAACCGCACTGAACGATGTGAGCGTCGCCGTCTCGAAACGATGGGGCAGTACATGCTGGTCAATGACATGCAGACGATCCGCCTCGTCAAGC
>URTO01000399.1 GCA_900550745.1 uncultured Desulfovibrio sp.
AACAACGAAAAAGAGGATGTCGTGAGCCCCAGAACCAGAGTCACCTTGGCTGATATAAGCAGGCAGTCCGGGTATTCCCCCGCCACCGTTTCCATGATCCTCAGCGGGCGGGCGGATGTTTCCTTCTCCGCCGATACCGTCCGCAAGGTACGGGAAACCGCCGAGGCCCTTGGTTACGCCCCCACAGCCAAAAAGCGGCCCTCCCTCTTCGATCGCAAGACAGTCCTCATCGTCTGCCCCAACGTCCTCAACCCCTATTATTCCCCCCTCGTGCAGGCCATCCAGCAGGCCGCAGCCGATAGGGACTGCGACACCCTCGTCTATACGACCTACCGCGACGCCGAAAACGAGATCCGCATCCTGAACGCGGTATCCGGTTCGGATCTTGCGGGCGTGGTGTTCACCATGATGCCGCAGTCCACCGAACTCGTGGAACGCGTGAACAGGCTCGTGCCGATTGTGGTCATCGGCGACCGCAACACCAGCCTCAATGTGGACACCGTGGAGATGAACAACTACAGCGCCGGGGCCATTATCGCCCACTATATGATCGGCCTTGGGCACAAGCACATAGCCTATATCTCCACCACCCTGAACGAGGCCAACTCCGCCCGCGTCCGCCGTCTGGAAGGCGTGCGCGACACCTACCGCGACGAATGCCCGGAAGGTTCCGTGATCGTGCGCTCCCGCGAGGTGACGCCCAAGGAGGAGCGGGACAACATTTCCATCGAACACGCCGTCGGCTTCGAGCTGACCCGCAAATGCCTCGGCGAACGGCGGCGCGTCACAGCCTTTGTCGCGGTCAACGACATGGTGGCCTACGGCGTGCTCGACGCTATCCGGGCCGAGGGCCGCCGGGTTCCCGAAGACTACAGCGTGTGCGGGTTCGACAACATCTTCCCCTCGCAGTTCCTCCCCGTGGGCCTGACTACGGTGGAACACTACATCGTGGACAAGGGACGCAACGCTTTTGAAATACTTCACGCAAAAATGTCCGGCGAGTCATCCGGCCGCAACATCACCCGCGTCGAATTCAAACACCACCTGATTGTCCGGGACTCGACCGCAGCCCCGCGCGGAGGGGGGAAATAGGGCCCAGCCCCTGCCCCTGATGCGGCCACGGCCCTGTACGGGGAGGGGAAAACACCATAAAGAAAAAACAAGAAACCACCCCTATATGGGTGGTTTCTTGTTTCGGCCGCCTCGCGCCATCAGCAGGCTGAAGCCCATAAAACAAAACGGTTATCTCATAAGATAACCGCTTCCCATCCCTGCACGCCGCAATATCCTCCCCCATCCCCCATCGGGACTGGCTCCCCGCGTGCCGCCTCTCCACCAGCCAAAAGCCTTGGAATCGGGGGAGGGGAACCTTTCTCCAGAAAAGTTCCCCTCCCCCGGCTCTCCGTTCCCCCTCACCCATTCAGCGGGCACAACTCCCCATCACGGCCCATGACAAGCTCATGGACGGGGATGCCGCACTCCCCGGCGGCTTCACGGCAAACCGCCGCAATGCCCCGGCAACAGGGGACTTCCATACGCAGGGCCGTCACCGAGGCCGGGCGCGCCTCCGTAAACAGCGCAACGAGACGGGCGCGCATTTCCTGATTGTCCTCAAACTTCGGACAGGCGATCAGCACGACCTTTCCAGAAGCGATCTCATGGAAACGGGCGGACGCGGGGGCCGAACAGTCGGCGGCAAGCAGGATGTCCGCATCCTTGAGGAACGGGGCGGACGGCGGCACGAGCCGCAGCTTGACGGGCCATGTCTGCCTCCTTTCGCCGACCGGCCCCGCCGCCTCGTTTCCCTGCGGCTTCCGGGGGGCGAATTCCTGCACGGTGGTCCCAGAGCACCCGCAGCCGAGCGTCCCATGCGGCTCCTGCTTGCCGAGCGGCTGGAAAAGCTGCTGCCTGCGCGCCTCCTTCTGCCTCGCGACGTGGCGCATGGCTGCCTCCTCATCGAAGGGCGCGGCTTCCCGGCGCACGATGGCCAGCGCGTTCTGCGGGCACCCGGAAAGGCACGCGCCGAGCCCGTCGCAATAGCTGTCCGAAACCACCGCAGCCTTGCCGTCGATGATCGCAATGGCGCCCTCGGCGCAATCCAGCACGCACTGTCCGCAGCCGTTGCAGCGATCCCTGTCTATTTCAATGATGTTCCTATATTCCTTCATGGCGGATCCCTCCGGGTTTTTCTTTCCGTATGCCCATCCCTACACCCTACGGGAGCCCGGCGCCGTGATCAAGATCACGATTTTCCCCTTTGCCGCAAAACCGCTTGGAGAAGCGGATACTACGGCAAAAAAGCAAAGGCCCGTCATGGCATGTGGTTGTTTGTTCCCCTCAGTATGGTGAAACTACAGGCTTTTCCTCCAGTTTTCCGGCGATGGGCTTCATGCTTGGGGCATTTTATCCATATTATTGCTCATTGTTAAATTTCTCCTCCGAATCTCCAAGAATAGCTGTTCCGATTCCTCTGTTTGTG
>URTO01000400.1 GCA_900550745.1 uncultured Desulfovibrio sp.
GGTGAAGAGCTTGGTATGACAAACTGCCCGTTCAACACTCTCCTATCGCAGCTTCCACCGCCCGCGTTTTTGAAAGCCTGACTCCGAAGCCCGCCAGCGCCTAATCAATGCGGGCAAGCCTGTGCAGGAAAAACGCCCTGCTGTCCCAGATCGGACAGACGGAAGCCTTCGGGAACCCATGCCCGGAGGCCGCCCCGCCCAAAGGCGAAGCCAATGGCAAGGCGCCAGAAAAAGTATGGCCTAAAACGAGTTTTGGGGGCGGCAAAGAAGCCAATCAACGGGCATCTGAATACCTGTACATGCGGCCCAAGAACGGGGCGGTTCCCTTATCAAGCTCCCGGACGGTTTTGTCCGGGCTTTTTTGTGGGAAGGGAAAACTCGCCGCCTGCCCGCACAAACGTCAGGCCCGGCCCCGCTTCCAGCCCCATACCTTTCCGAGCACCATCGCGGGAATGGTGGGCAAGGAGGGGATAAGCGAAACCAGCGACCCCACGAGGATGAACAGGATGCCTATGACCATGCTTGTCGGAATGGCTTCCCGCAGGAAGGCCAAGGCCAGCACGGGCGCGAGGGCGGGCTTGAAAAAGAAGACCAATGAGGCGGTGATCGGCGAGGTCGCCTCCATTGCCATAAAGTAGCAGGCAAAACCCGCCCCGGTCACGCCGACACAAATATACAGCATCATCAGCGCGCTGAACGGGGTATACCCGGACAGCAGGGGAATATCCGCGAACAGGCCGAGCCCGATGTCCGCGAGGAACCCGGCGACCGCCGAGAGGCGGCTGAGCACGACGATGGCCGCCATTTCAAGGCTGGCGAACAGGAAGCTCCCGCATGTCACGACCACGCCGGAATACTTGGCGCACATTTTGGTACCGAGCACGGCATACAGGGCGAACACCGCCGTGGACAGCAAGGTGAGCGTGATGCCCGCCGTGCTGATGGACGTATTCAACGGATTGATCAGAATAAGGATGCCGAGGCATTCCAACGCCAGCGCGATGACGTGCTGGCGCAGGATCCGCGTGCGCAGGATGAGCCCGGCGAAAACGAGCACGAACACGGGGTTGCAACTGAACAGGACCGCAACGACCGAGGCGTTCGTGTTCTCTACGGCAAGTTGGTACAAGGTCATGCTGACCACGATCCCCAAAAAGCCGAGCCCGGCCAGTTTGACGAAGCCGGGGGCGTCGATCCGCACGCCACGTTTTCTGAGCATCCGTCTGGCGAACGGAATAAGGACAAGGCCGCCGATGAGGAACCGCGTGAGGTTCAGTTGGACAGGATTAAACAGTCCGGCAACTTCCTTGAGCGCGATTTCCATCGTGCTGAAAAACAGCGTTGCCAATGCGATAAACAGGTAACCTCTTTTCATAACGGCATATCCTCTCACTGCAAAACCGGCGGCCCGCCGAGAAGCCTTGAGCGTATCTCCCCGCAACGTGGGGGGCCTCCCGCCTCCCGTTCGTACGCTACGCCCACTCATGCGTAAAATGAAATATGCTCATGAGAAACATGCCGTTAAGTTAATGATCGGATCAGCCTAGCCACGCTTTCCCTAAGCCGTATCGTCAATCAGATATAATCTATTGACATTATTTGACTATTTTTAAAGCCACAAAAAGAGTATTTAAGTAATTTCAAATAATTATATAAAAATGACGACACGGCCTGGGGCCTGTTCACATAAACAAAGAATAAACATCATTTCCAAATGGTTACCTCCGCTTTCGAGCATGCTGAATGTTCCTTCCAACCCGCTTCAGCCATTGGAAAACCCGGCATAGCGTGAACACGCCCTAAGGCCGCTCGCCCCCGCCCTCTTCGGTTTCCCTTCCGGTCAGGCAGCCTATGAAGGCATGGCCCGCGTGTGAAATCTGGCTTCGCCTTCTGGTCACTACCGCAATGGCCCGCTCCGGTATCTTTTGCGCTGTTTGGAGCTCAAAGACGCTTCCCGCCCTGAGGCTCTCCTCCGCAAATCGCCGCACGGTTATGCCCACCCCAAGCCCCCGCTCCGCAAAAGGCACGATCAGCACCGTCGTCGCCAGCTCACATTCCGGATCAAGCACAACGCCGTGCGATTGGAAAAACGCATCCAGATACGCCCGGGTGCTGGTTCCCTTTTCCGGGCACACAAGAGGAAGCTTGGCAACCTCATCCAGTGAAAGGACGGAGCCTTCCAGATGGCGGAACGTATTGCCCGCGACAAACGTATCCTGAACCGTGCAAACGGGGATTATGTCCAGATCGTCGTTTTCTTCCACCGGCAAAAACACGACGCCCAGATCGATCCGGCGGGCCCGCAGCGAAGCAATCGTTTCGGGCGTCGATGCCGTAATGGTGCTGATGCGAACCTTGGGATAGTCCTTATGGAACCGCTCCAGATACGGAAGCAGAAGGTTGTCGGCGTATGCAAGGTAGATGTCTACGGTATCGCCCTTTACACGGAAGTTGCCGCGGTTCAGGTCG
>URTO01000401.1 GCA_900550745.1 uncultured Desulfovibrio sp.
CCACAGGGGCGGCTGGGGAGGCTTGAGGCATCGGCAGCCGTATCCGTTTCAGGCGGCCCTCCCTGCTTTTTTCCTATTCTCCGCGCATCGTCAAGGAAATGCGCTTGCGGGGGATGTCCACGTCGAGCACGGTGACGAGCACTTCCTGATGCACTTTGACGACTTCGTTGGGATCGCGCACGAAGCGGTTCGCGAGCTGGCTGATGTGGACGAGGCCGTCCTGATGCACGCCGATGTCCACAAACGCGCCGAATGCCGTGATGTTGGTGACGATGCCCGGCAGCTTCATGCCCTGTTTGAGATCCTGCATCGTGCTCACGCCTTCGGCGAAGGAAAAGGGCTTGAAGGGGCCTCGCGGGTCGCGTCCGGGCTTTTCCAGTTCCTTCATGATGTCGGTAAGCGTGGGCAGGCCGAGCTTGTCCGTAACATAGTCGGAAAGGCGGATGGCCCTGCGGCGTTCGGGGCTTTGCATGAGTTCGCGGACGGTCGCTCCGGCATCCTTGGCCATGCGCTCGACCACGGCGTAGGCTTCCGGGTGTACCGCGCTGGCGTCGAGGGGTTGCCTGCCGTCACGGATGCGCAGGAACCCGGAGCATTGCTCAAATGCCTTGGGGCCGAGGCGGGGAACCTTGAGGAGATCCCGGCGGGTCTGGAAGGGGCCGTTTTCGTGGCGGTGGGCCACGATATTGCGGGCGAGCGTGGGGCCGAGGCCGGAAACGTAGGTAAGGAGCTGCTCGCTGGCCGTGTTCAGATCCACGCCCACGGCATTGACGCAGCTGACGACCACGTCGTCGAGGCAGCGTTTGAGTTCGGATTGGTTGACGTCGTGCTGGTACTGCCCCACGCCGATGGATTTGGGATCGATTTTGACGAGTTCCGCCAGCGGGTCGGCGAGGCGGCGGCCGATGGATACCGCACCCCGGTAGGTGAGGTCGAGATCCGGGAATTCGGCGCGGGCCGCTTCCGAGGCGGAATAGACCGAAGCCCCGCTTTCGCTGACCATGACCACGGGGATGCCCCAGCCGGGGAGCGCCCGGATGAAGGCTTCGGTTTCGCGCCCGGCGGTGCCGTTGCCCACGGCGGCGACTTCCGAACCGTGCTTCTTGGCGAGGCGGAGGAGCGTTTCCCCGGCTTCGGCGCGGGCCTTTTCCGATCCGGCGTGCGGGTTGATGGTGGCGTATTCGAGCAGTTTCCCTTCCCGGTTGAGGCAGACGATTTTGCAGCCGGTGCGGAAGCCGGGGTCTACGGCAAGGATGTTCCGGGCGCCGAGGGGCGGGGCCAGCAGGAGCTGGCGCAGGTTTTCGGCGAACACGCGGATGGATTCGGCATCGGCGCGCTGTTTGAGCTGGCTGCGGAGTTCGGTTTCCAGCGCGGGCGCGAGAAGCCGCCCGTAGCCGTCCAGTGCGGCGGCGCGCACTTCGCGCCCGCAGGGGCCGTCGTTGCGGACGAAGAGGCGGGCGAGCAGATCCTGCGCCTGCTCTTCATTGCGGGGGCGCAGGGAGAGGCGCAGGAAGCCCTCCTCTTCACCCCGGAACATGGCGAGGATGCGGTGGGAAGGGGCTTGCGCGGCGGGTTCGTCCCACGCGAAATAGTCGCGGTACTTGGCGGCGTCGGGATCATCCTCCTTGCCGGAAACGGCCTTGCTCCGCATGATCCCCTCGCGCCCGAAAAGTTTGCGCAGGCGTTCGCGGGCGGGCTGATCCTCGGCGAAACGCTCCGCAAGGATGTCGCGCGCCCCGGCAAGCGCCGCTTCCGCATCCGGCACGCCCTTTTCGGCGTCAACAAAGGCGGCGGCCATCGCTTCGGGGAGGGTGCGATCCTGACGGGCGAGCTGATCGGCCAGCGGTTCGAGCCCGCGCTCCTTCGCCATCAAAGCGCGTGTGCGCCGCTTGGGGCGGTAGGGGAGGTAAATGTCTTCAAGGACGGTCAGCGTGTCGGCGGCTTCGATCTTGGCGCGCAGTCCGGGCGCGAGGAGGCCGCGTTCCTCCAGCGACGAGAGGATGGCTTCACGCCGTTTGTCCAGTTCCTTCAGGGCGGCGAGGCGATCGCGGATGGCGGTCACCGCCACTTCGTCGAGGCTTCCCGTGGCTTCCTTGCGGTAGCGGGCAATAAAGGGAACCGTGGCGTCCCCGTCAAGCAGGCGGATGACGGCTTCGGTTTGCTGGGGGCGGATATTCAGTTCCTGGGCTATGATGGATGCGTAGTTCTGCACGCGTTTTCCTTGTTGGTTTGGCGGATTGCGGAAACGATGCGGGCGCTGCGGCCGCCCGGCGGCATGCCGGGAGGAAAAGGGGCATGCCGCCGAGCGACGGTATGCTTTTTTGCAGAAAAAGAAAACGCCCGCCGGATTCCGGCGGGGCCTTGACCTTGGGGCCTTGGGTGACCATAGTAAAGGATATTTCCCTCTAAGGAGTTTTCATGAAT
>URTO01000402.1 GCA_900550745.1 uncultured Desulfovibrio sp.
CGCTAATCGGCAGCATTGGCGGGAAGAATATAGATCTTGGTTCCTCCGGCCGGAATATTTCCGTGGTGGGCGGTCGTTATCTGACGCTGGTCGGGGGGGCCTCCGACACGCCCTTGGTCACGGCGGGGGGAAATCCCGTCAATATCCGTGTGGGAGGTACGGGCGAAGGGGCATCCGGTGTGCTGAACCTCGGCACGCCGGTCATGGATTCCGGCGGCACGCTGTCGGGAAACATACAAATAGCCGCAGTGGGCACCGTCAATGTCCGTGCGGGAACGCACGTCATCACGGGTGAGGCCAATGAAGCCACCGGCACATGGGATGTCGCCGGGGTGAACAACAACGGCGGCACGATCAACATTGCCGAGGGGGCGCATCTCCAATCGACGGTACGTCAGGCCGATGGGCGGACGAATGTTTCCGGCAGGCTGACTTCCTCTTCCGTCGAGCTTTTCGGAGGTGCCCTGAATGTCTCCGGCACGGTGGATTCTTCGTCCGTCACGGCCTCCAAGGGAGATATTAACATTGTGGGAACGCTGGCGGCGGACGTTTTGACCACATCCTCCGATGTGCAGATCAATATCGGCAATCAAGGGAATGCCGGTAGAGTGGCCGCACGTCAGGTTCAGTTGCGGGGAGGCAGGGTATTTCTCGATCCCGCGTGGAAGGGCAACGATACGTTGGCCGATGCGTCGTACGGCGTCTTCACTTTCGTAAACGATGAAATAGACGGCTTGCTTACGGCGGGGCAGAATTCCCTGCTCGTGCTGGGCGACACGGATAACGGTTGGACGCGGGACGCTTTCGGCAGATCCGGCCTCAAGTGGGGGCAGGGCGGCATAACCGCTGCGTTGGCCATTCGGAAGCCGCAGGCGTTGAACGGCGCATTGGGGGCGGTGATGGTGGACGGAACCAAGACCAGCGCTCCGGTATTGACTCCGAATACGGCGACGTTCGCGGACGGCTCCTTGCTGTTCGTTGACGGAAGGGGGCTCAATGGCGCTGCGGCGTTGACCGCTCAAGGCGGGACGCTGAACGTGGATGCGGGCGCCAAGCTGCTCATGGAGCATATTACGCAGGGCGAATATACAATCACATCCGGCTTCTCGGTCAATAATGTGCAGGGGTGGAGCGCGGACAACCTGTACACGCCGGACAATCTCCTTGGGCTCGTGCTGGGCAAGGCGGACGACGGTTCGATGAAGGTACGGGCCACAGCCCGGCGCTCGTCCGATGTTTTCAGGGGGCTTTCCCTCGTCAATACGATGGATGCCATCTGGGGCAAGGGCCTGAACGACACCGAAAGCGGCAATATGGGCATCCGGTTCCTCTCGCGGGCGGTCAACGAAAACGCTCTGTCCAAGGCGGACACGGTACGTACCGTTGACGGTGCGGCGCTGCTCGCCGTGGCCGGAGGCGTGCGGGGAATGGCTCTCGCGGCGGCGGATGCTCCCATCCGGGCGGTTCAGGATCACGCGTCGCTCGCGCATATGACCGCCACGCGTGAAGGGGCCATCCGTAAGGACGGGCTGAACCTCTGGATCAATGCCCTGTATGGGGCGGAACACGCGCGCAATTTTGGCGCAGGAGCTCTTGATGGCGGCTATAATGCCGACTTCGGCGGCATCGTCTTCGGCGGCGACTGCTCTTTGGGCGATTTCCGGGTCGGCTTGGCCCTGAACGCCGGAAGCGGCACGGCCCGTTCCCGTGGGGACTTCAACGCGACCAAGAATGATTTTGATTTCTGGGGCGTGAACCTGTACGGAAGCTGGTCGCGGGAGCGGTTCAATATTGTGGGCGATCTCGGTTATTCCGCCAACAGGAACGAGGTGAAGCAGGATCTGCCCACAACCATGCGGCTCGGCCAGCTCAGGGCCGATGTGGGTACGGACGTGCTGACGGCGGGCCTGCGCGGCGAATACCGGTTTGAAATGGATTGGGCCGACGTGACGCCGCATGTCGGGGTACGCTACTACAATCTGCGCACGGGCGGATTTACGTCTCGGATCGACGATCATGACGTGTTCCGTGTGGGACGCGATACGCAGGAGTTCTGGGCATTCCCGATCGGCGTGAGCTTCGGCCGCGGCTTTGAAACATCGTTCGGCTGGACGGTGAAGCCGAGGGCCGACCTTTCCGCAGTGCCCGCTGTGGGCGGGCTCAAGGCGAAGACCAAGGCCCGCGTGCCGGACGTTGCGGCTTCCGATGCGATCAAGTCCAGGATGATGGACAGCGTCGCCTTTGATGGTACGTTCGGGCTCGAAATGCAAAAGGATGACGTATCGTTCGGCCTTGATTACGGCCTCCGCGCTTCGGAGCATAAGACGGGGCATGGCGTAATGAGCATCATCTTCGAGTATCATGCCGATGTCCATTACATAACGCGCCTGCATCAGATTCCAATTGTTAT
>URTO01000403.1 GCA_900550745.1 uncultured Desulfovibrio sp.
CTACCCTACCCGTGCAGCATCCCGGCAAGCGTGCCCAGAGCATCAGCCAACGCGTCCCGCGTGCGCACGCCGCCGAGCGCCAAACGTACGCCCTGCTCCGGCGAGGCATGGCTGAGCGCGAACAGGTCACTGTCCGCCACAATGATCCCACGCTGGCGCGCGGCTTCGGCAAAAGCCACCGCCGCCCACGGATCAGGCAGCTTGAGCCAGCAGAAAAAACCCGTAGTCCGCGTCTCCAACGGAAAACCATCCAGAAGCTGACGGGCCAGCGCGTTCCGCTCCGCCGCCTCACGGCGCTTGGCGGCCAGCACGCGATCCGCCGTGCCGTTGCGGATCCACATGGCCGCCAGTTCAGCCATGAGCGGAGGGGCCATTGAAATGGTGTAGGAAACCGTCCGCTCCAGCTCGGCAAAAACGGCATCCGGCGGACACAAATAGGCGATGCGCAGCCCGCCGCTCAGGGCTTCGCTCGTGGAGGCGATGAAACAACAGCGCTCCGGGGCCAATGACGCCAGCGGCGGCAGATTGTGCTCCAACGAGAGGGCGTATACGTCGTCCTCAATGATCATGACATCATAACGCCGACAGATCTCCACCAGCTCCCGGCGGCGGTACTCAGGAATCTGCGCCAGCGTGGGATTCTGGCAGGTGGGCATCAGATACAGCCCTTTGATGCCCCCGGCCCGGCAAGCCGCTTCCAGCGAATCGGGCAGCATCCCCCCCTGATCCATCCGAATGGGCGTCAGGTTGAGCCGCAGGCGGCGGGCAAGCTGTTTGAGGAGCG
Source organism: uncultured Desulfovibrio sp. (assembly GCA_900550745.1). Taxonomy (GTDB): domain Bacteria; phylum Desulfobacterota; class Desulfovibrionia; order Desulfovibrionales; family Desulfovibrionaceae; genus Bilophila. The sequence continues at coordinate 785 of URTO01000403.1, forward strand.
GATAACTGAGCTGTTCGGCGGCGATGCGATCCCCCGGATTGAACAGGGAGGCGAGTACCGTCAAGAGCGCGTGCTGCGCCCCCGCACAGACGAGGAGGTTCTCCGGCGAAACGGCCAGCCCGTACCGCCCCGCCCAATGAGCCCCGGCCTCGCGGTGCCGCAACAGGCCGCGCGGCTGCTGATAGCTGCTGAGTTCCTTCAAATCGGCATAGCGGGACAACTCGGCTACGGCCTCGTTCAAATCCGGGTTCAGATATTCAAAAGGCGCAATAAACCCCAGATCATACATCCTGCCCGCGCCTTCGTATACGTCCACGTCGCGGCACGGCGCGGTCACAAAAGTCCCCCGCCCGGTCACGCCCACAGTCAAGCCGCGCTGCGCGGCCTCGGCGTAGCCCCGGCTCACGGTTCCGATGGTCACGCCGAGCGCTTCGGCCAGCTCCCTGTGCGTCGGCAGCGATTCGCCGGGCGCAAGACAGCCATCCTCAATGCCCTGCGCGATGGCGTTGGCAACGAGCATGTACTTGGCCTCGCCGGGATGTTCCCGCGCCTGATCCTGATACAGTCCGAGCAGTTTCATACGGCTGGCCTACAAGACCTCCGAAGCGCCGTCAACAGGGCTTTTGCGCCGGGCCTTGAGCGCATCGAGCAGCGCTGCCGTCACCCGCAAGCCCCCCTTGCCGCGCCCGAGCTCCACGCCCGGCTTCGCCATGCCGTGATAATCCGAACCGCCGCTGAGACCGAGGCCGTACCGGGCAGCCAGCTCCACGCAGAACCGCTCGTCACGCGCGGAGTGCTCGCTGTGGTAGGCTTCGATGGCCCCAAGGCCCGCCTCTTTGAGCCGGGGGATGATTTCGTCGAACCACGACGGCGGGCAACGGATCAGCATGGGATGCGCAAAGCTCACCACCGCACCGAGATCCGCCATGAGGCTTACCCCCTCCTCCGGGGAGAGCAGCGTCCGGGGCACATATGCGGAGCCGTAATAGCCGAGATACAGCTCAAAGGCCTGTGCGAAGCCGGACACGATGCCGCGCTTCTGGAGCACGCGGGCGATGTGGGGCCGGCCGACCGATTCGCCCCCGGCCTCATCCAGCACTTCCTGATAACTTATATTGATGCCGATAGACCGGAGCTTGTCGAGAATCTTCAGATTGCGCTCTTCCCTGTGCCCACGCAAACGGGCCAGCTCCGCATCCAATGGGGCGGAATGCCGGGGCAACCACAACCCAAGCAGATGGATTTCCCCATACTGCCCTTGTACGCCGAGCTCGCACCCCCGGATGATCTCCACCCCGTACTCGCACCCGGCGGCTTCCGCTTCATCAAGCCCGGAAACCGTATCGTGGTCGGTCACGGCAACCGCCGCGAGCTTCAAGGAAGCCGCCCTGCGTATGAGCTCCCTGGGGGTGTCCGTACCGTCGGACGCCGTGGTGTGCGTATGCAAATCAACAAAACGGGGCTGCATGATTCCTCCTCATCGCCGCCCTGCGGGAGAGACATTCACCTTTTCGATGATTTTCTAAAAAACTCATTTTAAATTCCATACAGTTGAATACAAGTTTCATTGAAAACGCGAATATCCCCCTGCCGGAAGGCGGCTTGTCCTCCGCAACGGA
>URTO01000404.1 GCA_900550745.1 uncultured Desulfovibrio sp.
GTCGATTTATGCATTGACGGGAGAAAATATCCGGTTGGCATTGGCATTGCGTAATATAGGGCGTACGAACTTGGTGTAGGCGCAGTTGGGGCAGCGATGGCAGCCTTCCTGAAAAATGAGCTCGCCGCCGCAGTCGGGGCAAAGCTGGCGGTCGAAGGCCGAAACGGTGTGCGTGGGCACGGGGTTCCTGCCCTTGAGATAACGGTTTTCGAGTACCCATGCGATGGCGTCGGGAATCGAGAGCAGAAGCCCCTTCTTCTGCAATATGGGATGCTCGCCGCCGATCCCTTTGAGCTGGCCCACCACGTCGGCAACGTCGATGCCGGATCGGAAGGCCAGAGAAACGAGCCGCCCGATGGCCTCGGCCTTGGCGGTCACGGAATGCCCGGACTTGCCGATGGTCGCGAAAATCTCGAAAGGCTTGCCGTCCACCTCGTTCACCGTGAGATACATGCCGCCGAGCCCGGTCTGCACCTTTTGCGTGAACCCGGTTACGAAGTCGGGGCGCTTGCGCACGCGCACTTGCGGCTCTTCTGTCGGCTTTGCTGTTGCGGGGGCGCTCGTGGTCAGCACCTGCGTGGACTTGCTGCCGTCTCGGTAGACCGTCACGCCCTTGCAGCCTTCTTCATAGGCCATCCAGTAAATGGCGAAAATGTCGTCGCGCGTAGCCGAGTTGGGCAGGTTTACGGTCTTGGACACGGCGTTGTCCGTGTGGCGCTGGAAAGCCGCCTGCATACGGAGATGCCACTCGGGCGCGATGTCCATCGCGGTCACGAATACCCGGCGCAGGTCTTCGGGAAGCTGGTCGAGGCTCTGGATGGATCCGAGCTCCGCCACGCCTTCCAGAAGCGGCTGGCTGTAGCAGTCGATTTCGCGCAAGGCTTCCTCGAAATGCGGGTTCACTTCCACAAGGCGTTCGCCGTCCATGACGTTGCGGGCGAAGCTCAGGGCGAACAGCGGTTCCACGCCGGACGAGCAGCCCGCGAGGATCGACAGCGTGCCCGTGGGCGCGATGGTCGTGATGGTCGCATTGCGCAGGGGCGGGATGCCCTTGGTGGGGTAGACGGACGTTTCGTAGGCCGGGAAGGGCCCGCGTTCCGCCGCGAGCTGGATGGAAGCCGCCCGGCCGCGCGTTTCGATGAAATCCATGATCCGCTCGGCCAGCGTGATGGCGTCCGCGGAATCGTAGGGGATGCGGAGCTGGTACAGGAGATCGGCCCAGCCCATGACCCCAAGGCCGATCTTGCGGTTGCGGCGCACCTGTTCGGCAATGCGTTCGAGGGGGAATTGCGAGGCGTCCACCACGTTGTCGAGGAAACGGACGGCCAGCGCGATGGTCCGTTCGAGCCCCGCCCAGTCGATGCCCCGGTCGGCGGGGTTGGTTTCGTCGAGATGCCCCGGCACGAAGAAGCTGGAAAGGTTCAGCGAGCCGAGGTTGCAGGCTTCATAGGGCAGGAGGGGCTGTTCGCCGCAGGGGTTGGTGCTTTCGATCTCGCCCTGCGCCGGAGTGGGGTTGTCGCGGTTGATGCGGTCAAGGAAGATGATGCCGGGATCGCCGCTTTGCCACGCCTTGTCTACAAGCAGGTTGAACACTTCGCGGGCGTTGAGGCGCCCCTGCTCCTTGCCGCTGGCGGGGTTGACGAGGGGGTAGTCCCGATCCTGCTCCACGGCCTGCATGAAGGCTTCGGTAATGCCTACGGAGAGGTTGAAGTTGTTGAATTCGCCATCCTGCTCCTTGGCCCGGATGAATTCGAGGATGTCCGGGTGATCGATGCGCAGGATGCCCATGTTCGCGCCGCGCCGGGTGCCGCCCTGCTTGATCTGCTCGGTGGCGGTATTGAAGATGCGCAGGAAGGACACCGGGCCGGAGGCCACGCCGCCAGTCGTGCCCACGCGGGAGTTCTTGGGCCGCAGGCGGGAAAAGGAGAAGCCCGTGCCGCCGCCGGATTTGTGGATCATGGCGGCGAATTTTACGGCGTCGAAAATTTCTTCGATGGAGTCGCCGACGGGGAGCACAAAGCAGGCCGAAAGCTGGCCGAGCTCGGAGCCCGCGTTCATCAGCGTGGGCGAATTGGGCAGGAAGCGCCAATCGGTCATCATATCGTAGAACGCGCGGGCCAGCGCGTCGGGCTTCCACGGGGACTGTCCGTATTTGGCTTCTTCGGCGGCTACGGAGGAAGCCACGCGCCAGAAGAGCCCGGTCGCGTCCTCGACGCATCGGCCGTTCTCGTCCTTGCGGTAATAGCGCTTGGAAAGGACTTTTTCCGCATTGGGATTGACGACGGGGGGAGTAAGATTGAGAGAGGAATGGCGTTGAAACCGTAGTTTTCCGGACAATTTTCGGGTGTGATCTGATACCAGTTGTCATCCA
>URTO01000405.1 GCA_900550745.1 uncultured Desulfovibrio sp.
GGGAAATTGGAGAAAAAGCATATATTTTTCAGCATATTGCCGAGACAAAACAACCATGTGCTATGACAGAGCCTTTTATAACTTCCTATCGGCCTTTCCCTTTTACGCTGAAATATCGCAATGCCCGTCGAGGCCGCATGCGTTGGCGGGGCGCGTCTCCGGGGCGTCCGCCCCTCCGTCGAGTACGGAGGCAAGTTTGGCGGCTACAACGGCATAGTCGGCGTAACCGCGCGCCAGCACATGGCGCTCGCCGTCGTCCGTTTCAAGGAAGAGCGTGGGATACACCACAAAGTCGCCCAGTATATCGAGCGCCTCCTCCCGTTCGGCTTCCGCGGCGTCCTGCACTCCGGGGTCTTGCAGCGCCTGCATGAAGGCGTCGCCGTCCACGCCCGCTCTTTGGATCTGGATTTCGGGGGAGAGCACGTCGCGGCCTTCGCCGTAAAAGGCCGCCTGAAATGCCTCCATCTGTTCGAGCTCGCGTCCCGGCGCCAGTTTTTTCAACGCCGCCAGCGGCACGGCCATATCCGGGGAAAACATGCGGAGATCATCATGCCCCGGTTCAAGGCGGCGCAGGAAATCCTCTCCGACGGCCTGCCCCGTGGTTTTGGCGAGCCGGACGAAAAATTCCCGCATGGTCGGGTGGTTTTTCATCATCTCGCCGGTGGTGGTCGGGTTTTCCACCAGATCGCCGCTCAGGACACGCACGGGACAGCCCGGATGTTCGGAGGCAATCCGCCGCATAACCGGGGCAAAACCATAACACCAGGGACAAAATACGTCCGATATATAAAGGAAATGTGACATGGGGGCACAGTACCCCGAAAGCCGCCGCCTGTGAAGGGGGACGTTTCCCCAATCGTTTTGCCGGACCCCGGCCTGTTTCCGGGAGGCGCACCGGAGTTGCGCAGAGCCGGGAAATGCCGTATCCGTTCAACGGTTAGGCGCCGTTATCCGCCGTTCGGCATTCGTGGGGCATTTCAGGCGGCCTTTTACGGCAAGGGCCTCGGCGTGCTTTCCCCCGAAATACAGATCTGGAGAGGGCCCGGTTTTCAGGAAAACCCTTTCGGCATCCGATTCGGCATCCGAGCGGGCCGAGCCTGCCAATTTCGCCCCGGTTCCCTTCCGGGTTTCCTTATCCGCTTACAGCGAAGGCCGTATCACTTTTTGTAAGGACGTTTTTTCCATGTATGCTTTGCTTGCCCGCATCGCCGAACGCATCACGTCCGGCGCCGATCCGCTTCTGTCGCCTTCCGAGGCGCTGGAGCTTGCCCGCCTTCCCGAATCCGCGACGCTGGACATCCTGTCCGTGGCGGGGCTGGCCCGCGCCGCCCGCAAGCCCGCCGCCGCGTTCACCTGCGGGATCATCAACGCCAAGTCCGGGCGTTGCCCCGAAAACTGCGCCTTCTGCGCCCAGTCCGCGCATCATCAAACGGATTCGCCCGTGTATCCACTTTATGACACGGATACGCTGCTGCGCCGCGCCGAGGAACTCGCCGCCAACAATGTCGACCGCTTCGGCATCGTGACCAGCGGTACGGCTCCGAGCGACCGCGATTTCGATGCGCTGTGCGAATCGGCGCTGCGCATCGGCAGGGAAGTGAAGATCGGCCTGTGCGCCTCGCTCGGCCTGCTGACGCCTGAGCGGGCCGCCCGGCTGCGCGAGGCGGGTTTTACGTCCTATCATCATAACCTTGAAACTTCCGCGAGCCATTTCCCTTCGATCTGTACCACCCACGCTTACGGGCAGGATCTGGAAACCGTGCGCGTGGCCCGTGCCGCCGGGTTCCGGGTGTGCAGCTGCGGCATCTTCGGCCTTGGCGAGACGTGGGAACAGCGCATCGAGCTTTCCCAGACCTTGGCCGATCTCGGCGTGGACTCCCTGCCGCTCAATTTTCTGAACCCCATCCCCGGCACGCCGCTGGGGGATTCTCCCCTCCTGCCGCCTTCCGAGGCGCTGCGGGTAGTGGCGCTCATGCGGCTTCTGCACCCGGAACGGGACGTGCTCATCTGCGGCGGGCGTTCCAAGACGTTCGGCCAGTGGCAGTCGTGGGTTTTCGCCGCCGGAGCCAACGGCGTGATGACCGGCAATTACCTGACCACCAAGGGCTGCGCCTTCTGTGACGATGCCGAGATGTATGAGGTATTGGGGCTTCGGGAGGTGCGGTCATGAGGGGGCTTTTCATCACCGGGACGGATACCGACGCGGGGAAGACCACCGTTACCGCCGCGCTTCTGCGCGCCCTGATGCTCGCCGGGGTGCCCGCCGCCGCCGTAAAGCCCGTGCAGACGGGGTGCGTCATGCGGGGGGAGGAAGAAAATCGGGGGGAGGAGGGAACCTTTCTGGAGAAAGGTTGCCCTCC
>URTO01000406.1 GCA_900550745.1 uncultured Desulfovibrio sp.
AGAAATAAGGCGGCGATCGTTTCCTGTTGCCCAGTTTCAAAGCCAAACGGCCCCCTCTCCAGCCGTAGAACCATCATCAGCCAGGGGCTCGATAAAGTTAAAAGCCCTTGAAGGGGGATGGCGCTGGGGGAGAATAATAAGAAAAAGAGGAAGAAAGAAGAAACGCGTGGACGCTTCCCCCTTCCAAAGAAAGTTTTCCTCTCTTCCCCAGCCGTCCTCGCTTCCTCCCCCTTCCACCCAGCCATACCAGTGGACAGAGCACGGCCTGACAACGTATAGAAACCGCAGACGAACGCTTTTCACAGCGGGAATAACATCCCGGCGTTTCGGAGGATCTGTATGCGATTTCTTCAATTTTGTGGCCTGATCCTGCTTGGCGGCCTTGCCGGCTGCTCTTGGCAGGGCGCCCCGGCTCTCCCGCCGGCGGAACCGCAGCCGCTTTCACCCGTGGCCCAGTTCATGGTCGCCAACACCGCCGGAGCCACGGCCGTCATAGAAGACGAGACGTTCGGCGGCGAAGTCCGTGTGACCCTTGAAGATGCCTTTCTTTCCGCAGCGGGTGAAACCTGCAAGCGGGCCACCCTGCTTTCGGCGCAGCATGAAGCGGAAATCGTCGTGATCTGCCATAACGGGCAGGGAGGCGACGAAAGCAGCCCTGGAGAATGGCGGCTCATGCCCCGCGTGTGGGGCAAGGGCATCACGACACCGTAACCCCAACCGGCACCCCAAAACGCCCCCTTCCGGTACGCCGGGAGGGGCGTTCCCTGTCGTCCGTTTCTGGACATCGTTTTCTTATCCTTGTGGAGGCACCCCTTGTTTTCCCGCAGTAACCTGCTGTTTTTCCTTTGCTGCCTGCTGGCTATGACGTTTTCCCTGCCGGCGTCGGCGGCTGATGCCGCATCCGCCAGCGCCACGGCGACGGCGACCGCCACAGCTTCGGCCACGGCTGCGCCCGCGGCTCCGGCATCCGAACCCGCTCCATTTGGAACCAACCTCTTTCAAGGGCACTTTTCCCAAAGTTCCGCCAGCAAGGTCATCCAGAGCGGCGACCGCCTGATCATGCGTCTGTGGGGCGGGCGCACGATGGACGACATCCTGACCGTCGATCCTGAGGGCATGATCACCATTCCCGACATCGGGCGCGTGCCTGTGGCGGGCCTGCCCATCGACGCCAAGGAGCCGCTGGAGCAGGCCATCAAGAGCAAGCTCAACGCGGCGGGCGTGGTCGATGTGGAGATGTATATCCGCCCGATGGACACCCAGCCCGTCTCGATCTTCGTGACCGGCTTCGTGCCCCGCCCCGGCAACTATACGGGCACGCCCTCCGATACCATCCTCGCCTTCCTCGACAAGGCGGGCGGCATCGACTCCAAGCGCGGCAGCTACCGCAATATCCGCGTATTGCGCCAAGGGCAGGAAGTGGGGTCGTTCGACCTCTATCCCTTTGTATTGAAAGGCGTCATGCCGCATATCCGCTTTCAGGACGGCGATACAGTCGTTGTCGGCGAAAAAGGGCCTTCCGTCATCACATTCGGCGAAGTCCGCAATACGGCGCGTTTTGAATTCAAGCCCGACGAACTGACCGGCGCGAAGCTCATCGAGCTTGCCGATCCCCAGCCGAGGGCCACCCATGTCAGCCTCAGCGGTTCGCGCGGCGGTGCGCCCTACAACCTGTATCTGCCCATGAACGATTTCAAGGCGCTGCGCCTTGAGAGCGGCGATCAGGTTCGGTTCCTCGCGGATCGCCCCGGCGACACGATCATGATCGAAGCGCAGGGGGCCATCCGCGGCGCGTCGCGTTTCCCGGTGCGCCGCAACACGCGCCTGCACGAAGTCATGAGCTACATCGCCGTGGAGCCTGGACGCGCCAACCTTGAGGGTTTGTACATCAAACGCAAGAGCGTCGCCGTCCGCCAGAAGAAAGCCATTGAAGACGCCCTGCGCCGTCTGGAGCAGAACGCCTATACCGCTACGTCCGCCAGTTCCGACGAAGCGCAGATCCGCTCTAAAGAGGCGGAAATGCTGTCCAGTTTCATTTCCCGCGCCAAGGAAGTGCAGCCTGAGGGGGTTGTGGTGGTCGGAACCAAAGGCAACATCGCGGATCTCGCCCTTGAAGACGGGGACGTCATCGTCATCCCGGAAAAAACCGATGTGGTGCTCATCAGCGGCGAAGTCATGATGCCGCAAGCCATTGTCTGGAACAAAGACAAGGACATGGACGACTATATCAAGGGGGCCGGCGGGTTCAGCAACCGTGCCGACGAATCAAACCTCATCGTCGTCCACCCAAGCGGCGAAGTCATCCCCCGTGCCAAGGAAGTGCTGCCCGGCGATCAGGT
>URTO01000407.1 GCA_900550745.1 uncultured Desulfovibrio sp.
TAAAAGGGACGGGCGCTTTTTCGGAAGCTCCCGTCCTTTTTGCATTTGGTGCCTTTGGCGCGGAAACGCTTGCGCCCAGCGGCGGCCCCGGTGTATTTTTTAGGTTCTGTTATAGTATGTGGTTGTTTCATCTCCACAGTGCGGTGAAAATACGGCCTTTTTTCCGGTTTTCCCCTTGGCGGGCTCCACGGCCAAGGCATTTTGCCGGTTATCCCTTTGGAGCTTCAAGGAAAAAAGCATCAGCCATTTTCTATACCACAGCCATTTTTTAAAGAAATACACTGTAAAACAGGAGCTGGCATGTCAAACGAACGGTTGGAAGTGCTCGGTGGCTTGCCGCTGTTTGAGCCGTTGTCCCCGGACGAGCGGGAGCGTCTCGCCGTGGAATGCCGGATGCGTAGGTTTGCGCGCGGGGCGGCTTTGTTCCGTGAAGGGGAGCGCGCCGACGGCATGCACATCGTCCTGCGCGGCGTCGTGAAGGTCGTCCGCTTCGCCACGGACGGGCGGGAGATGGTGCTTCACCTTGTCCGCGGGGGAAACACAATCGGCGAGGCCGCGATGTTCCAAAAGGGGACGTTCCCGGCGTCCGCCGTGGCGGTGGACGACGTGGAAACCCTGTTCCTTCCGGCGGAGGCGTTGTTTGCGCTGGTGACGGAAAACCCGGAGATGGCCTTGCGGATGCTCGCGGCGCTGTCGCTCCGCCTGCGGATGTTCGCGCACAAGCTGGCGGCGCAGGGGCAGGGCGGTGCGGCCTGCCGGCTTGCCACGTATTTGCTGCACAGAAGGCAGATCGGGGGCGGGGACTGCATCCGGCTCGGCGTTTCGCGGGAAGTGCTCGCCAACCTGCTTGGGCTGGCCCGTGAAACGCTTTCCCGCCAGTTGTCCCGGTTCTCCGAGGCGGGCTTGGTCGAGCTGAGGGGAAAGGACATCATCATTCTTGACGTTCCCGCTTTGCAGGCTACTGCCGCAGAAGGAGACAGATAGGCGGAATGCCGGATACGCTCCGGGTGTTCCGGTTTGCGGGGCATGGCGGGGATGATGGGGCCCGATGCAGATACATCAATCCCGACAGTCATTTTGAATGGATGGGCTCGATTTCGGGGACGGCAATACGGGCCTTTGGATTGCTGAGGCCAGCGGGGGAAACGGAAACTGCCGGATGGCGGTCAACGAAGGCCACGTTGTTCCCGGTCTGGAGGCGTACCTTTCGCCGGGGATTGTTTCAGGCATTGATATGGCTTCGTGGGTAAGGCCCATCGCGTTGCGGTGGACGGGGCGGCGGGGACTGGCATTCAGCCGTTCCCACAAGGGAAAGCCGTACGGCGGAACTGCAAAGAGCGAGGGGATTCTTGTGGAACCGCCCGGAATGCCAGGTCGTATCGTCAATGAGATATAATCATTAAAATTATTGGCCCTGTCATAGAGCCTGGTTGTTTTTGTTTCATCAATATATTGAAAATATATGCTTTTTCTCCAATCTTTCCGCTGGTTGGCTCTGTGATTGGGAGATTTTATTGGTTATTTCTTTGGAATTTCAAGGAAATAAGGCATCAACCGTTTTCTATGGCACAGCCCAATCATTTAACTATTTTTTAAGTTACAAAAAAGGATTGTTTTTAATGGTTTCAAATGGTTGTATGTAGAATGGCGACATGGCCTAAGGAGGCGCCATGCGAAGCGTCTTAACCTTGCTGGGTACAGGGCTGCTGGCGGGATGTTGCCTGATGCACTTTCATGTCCCTATTACGGAACAGACACGAACCAACGCCCAAACCTTCGGGAGCCTCGGTCAGCGATTGCTGCCGGATGGCACGCCTCCTGAACGGATCGCCGCGTTCCGGCAATGCCTGAGTGTGGCCTATATGGGGCACTACGGGGAAGGCGAGGCGGGCGCGGCACGGGAACGCGAGGACGGGTATGCGTTGTTCTGGCAGACCCTTATGGCGGCTGCCCCGACATACGGCCAATTGGTGGCCTCTGACATTCATGCGCGGGGCCGGAAACGATACGAAGCCGATCCGCGTTCTTTCGTGGAGGCGGGCGGGGCATGGGCCCGGATCGTCTTTGAGCGGTGCGGCGCGGGTGTGTTTCCGGACGAGGATCGCTACCGTATGCTCAGCCTTTTTTTCGCGCCTTCCGCATGGTGTGACCCCCTGAAAGGCGTTCCTCCGTCGCCGCGGCATACGGACGGCATGGGGACGCCGTCCATAGGTGGCCCGCAACTTCCATAAAGCAAAGCGCATACCGTTCCCGCAAAGAAACGGCATGAGTGAATTTTACAAAAAGCGGATCGGCCGCATTGTTGTCCCGCTTATCTTCTGGTCGGTCATGCTG
>URTO01000408.1 GCA_900550745.1 uncultured Desulfovibrio sp.
GATTACGTTGAATGTGGGGGCGATGCCGCCGTTACTCTGTGGGATGACCAGCACCGGGGCACCCTGCACCTGTTCAGCCTCGATCTCTTCGCGGACGTAGTTCACGAGGCCGCCCTTGTCGATGAGGTTCTGCATGACGGGGGACAGCGCGGGAACCTTGATGGTCTCGCCGGTGGTCAGGTTCTTGATCAGGCCCTCTTCGGGGCTGACTTCGAGCTTGTCGCCGTCCTTGATCTTGTTCACGTCGTCGCCGATTTCCAGCAGCAACAGCCCCATGTTGAAGGCGTTGCGGTAGAAGATGCGGGCGAAGCTGTGCGCGATGACGGCCTTCATGCCCGCGCCGAGGATGGCGATGGGGGCGTGCTCGCGGGAGGAGCCGCAACCAAAGTTGCGCTCGGCCACGAGGATGTCGCCCACCTGCACGCGCTTGACCCAGCCGTGCTCAAGGCCTTCCATGCAGTTTTCGCCGAGCTTCTTGGGATCGGTCGTCACAAGGAAACGGGCCGGGATGATGGCGTCGGTATCGATATGTTCACCGACTTTATGCGATACACCAGTGAAAGGCATATGGTTCTCCTGTAGTACTCACGCTAGAAAAATCCACGGGATCCGCGCACCCCGAAAGGATGCGGCGGAACCGAGGCGGCCGGGCGGAGCCGCTCCGGTGCGCCTCGTGCTCCGGGCCGCCCTGCGGGGCAGCCCGGCCGGACGGCATTACAACTTTTCGGGGCTGGTGATCACCCCGGTGACGGCGGAAGCCGCAGCCGTACAGGGGCTGGCAAGATACACTTCGGCTTCGAGGCTGCCCATGCGGCCGCGGAAGTTGCGGTTGGTGGTGGCGATGCAGCGCTCACCGTCGCCGAGGATGCCCATGTGGCCGCCAAGGCAGGGGCCGCAGGTGGGCGGGCCGACGATGCAGCCGGCATCGGTAAAGATCTCAAACAGCCCTTCCTTCATGGCCTGACGCCAGATGGCGGGCGTCGCGGGCAGGACGATGCAGCGCACACCCTTGGCGACCTTGCGGCCCTTGAGCACTTCGGCGGCGTCGCGCATGTCGGAAATGCGCCCGTTGGTGCAGGAACCGATGACCACCTGATTGATGGTCACGTCCTTGACTTCGGAAACGGGCTTCGTGTTTTCGGGCAGGTGCGGGCAGGACACCTGCGGCTCCATGCCGCTCACATCGATGCGCACGATCCTTTCATACGTCGCACCGGCGTCCGCTGCAATGAGTTTTGCGTCGGGGTTGTTGTGATCGCGGCAATAGGCGAGCGTTTTCTCGTCGGACGGGAACAGGCCGCACTTGCCGCCCGCTTCAATCGCCATATTGGAGATGCAGAGGCGCGCTTCGACATCAAGCTCGGAGAGGGTCTCGCCGCCGAATTCCAGCGCCTTGTACAGGGCGCCGTCCACGCCGATGTCGCCGATGAGCCGCAGGATCAGGTCTTTGCCGCGCAGCCATTTGGGCATCTTGCCTTCAAATTCCACACGGATGGTCGGAGGCACCTTGAACCACAGCTTGCCGAGCGCCATGCCTGCGGCGACGTCCGTGGAGCCGAGGCCGGTCGCAAACGCGCCGAGGCCGCCGTAGGTGCAGGTGTGGCTGTCCGCGCCGATCACGAGGTCGCCGGGCTTCACAAGGCCCTGTTCGGGCAGGAGGGCGTGCTCGACGCCGCAGTCCCCGCCTTCATAATAGTGGGTGACGCCCATTTCCTGCGCGAACTTGCGGGTCACCATCACCTGATTGGCGGAGTCGATGTCCTTCTGCGGGGTGAAGTGATCCATCACCAGAAAGACGCGATCCTTGTCGAACACCTTGGTCGCGCCCATCGCCCGGAAGGACTTGATGGCAAGCGGCCCGGTGATGTCGTTGGCGAGCACGCCGGAAAGATGGCAGTTGACGATTTGCCCGGCTTCACGGACTTCTTCATCCGTGTGGGCCTGAAGGATTTTCTGGGCAAGAGTATGAGGCATGGGACGGCTCCAGAAGGTAAAAGGTTTCCCGACCGACGGACGAAAACGCCATTCCGCGTTTCCACATCAATCGGAATCGTTACAACATTTTTTCGGCCGAAAGGCCAGCGCCCGGCAAACCGAGACATCCGCTCCCGCAAGGGAAGCCGTATTTCAATTACCTGAAATTCAAAGGCTCTGTTAAAGTTTGTGGTTGTTTCATCTCCACAGTGCGGTGAAAATACAGTCTTTTTCTCCGGTTTTCCCCTTGGCGGGATCCACGGCTAAGGCATTTTGCCGGTTATCCCTTTGGAGCTTTAAGGAAAAAAGCATCAACCATTTTCTATAACACAGCCAATTCAAAAATGAAT
>URTO01000409.1 GCA_900550745.1 uncultured Desulfovibrio sp.
TATTTTAGATTTCATATGGTTAAATAGAAATCACATTGGAAGCGTAAATGTCTCATTGCTGGGCCGCATTGACAGGAAATAAGGTATGCTCGGAATGATGCTGATTGGCCTGCTTGTGCTCGTGTTGCTTGTAATCCCGTTGTGTATCGGTTTTGTAAGTATAATCAGATGGATCATACGCCGGGTGCGCCGGGGTTCCGGCTGTGTTCCGGCTGTCGGGGGAAGGTCGTCCCCGCCGCCGGAGACTGCCGGAGGGGAGGCCGCCCGGACGGAATCCCCGATGCCCGGAGGTACGTTTGGGGCCGAAACGTCTGGAGGGCCGGATTTTCCTTTGGAAAGGGCCTTGGAACCCCAGTTGCCCGTGGAGGATGTTATGGGTGTGCCGCACGATACGGACAGGGGCGCGTTGCGGGATCAATTGCCGGGCAAGGCCATGCCGCAAGGAGAATTGAAGGATTCCGTGGTGTTCCGTTACGCTTTGGTGGCGGGCATCGCGCTGTTGCTTCTGATTCCGCTCCTGATGGTGGAAAGCCTCGTAGGGGAACGCTCATCGCTGTACCGTGAAGTGGTGGCGGACATCAGCCGGACATGGGGCGGGCTGCAGCAGCTTTCCGGCCCGTACTTGCTGGTTCCGTATACGGAACGTGTGGAGCGGGAACGCGTGGTGCCCGTTGAGGGGGGCGAGGGCAGGCTGGTGCGCGAAACGAGGCTGGAGGCGAGCTATTTCGTCATCCTGCCGTCGCGCCTGTCTTTTGACGCCGTACTCGACCCCGAATCCCGTCGAAGGGGGATTTACCGGGCGTTGGTATATACGTCCGAGATCGATATTTCCGGGCAGTTTACGTTGCCGTCTAGGGAAGCCCTGACCCGCATCGTCCCCGCGCTGGTCGAAGTGGACTATACCCGGGCCTTTGTGATCACGGGCTTGAGCCATCCGAGCGCGCTCCGCGAGGCGAGCCCGTTCGTTTGGGCCGGAGTCCCGTACGGCGCCGAGCCGGGCACGCAGCCGTTCGAGAACCTTCCGTCCGGTTTCCGTGTCCCCATTGCGCTGAATACGGGGCATGGGACGTTTGATTTTTCGCAGCGGCTGGCCTTGAGCGGCAGCAGCGGCATCCGGTTTGCGACGGCGGGCGAGGCCACCGAGATCAAGGTGCGTTCGCCGTGGCCGCATCCGAGTTTTCAGGGGCAGGTGCTTCCGGCTTCCTACGAAACGTCGGATACGGGTTTCTCCGCTGTATGGAGCGTGCCCTCACTGGCGCGCTCGTATCCGAACCTTGGGATGCAGCATACATGGCCGAGCGATTTTATGGAGTTTACCGTCGGCGTGGATCTGTATCAGGCCGGTACGCACTACAAGCTGGTGGAGCGCTCGGTGAAATACGGGGTGCTGTTCATCGGGCTGACCTTCCTTGCGTTCATCGTGTTTGAAATGGGGCTTGGGGCGCGGCTGCATCCGGTGCAGTACGGCATCGTGGGGCTGTCGATGGTGGTGTTCTATCTGGTGCTGTTGTCGTTGTCCGAACATCTGGCTTTCCTGGCCTCCTACCTTTCGGCGTCGGTGTGCATCGTACTGATGGTGTCGTGCTATGTCGGTTTCGCCCTGCGGAATTATAAGGAAGGGATGGGCATAGGCGTATTGCTCGTGGCCCTGTACTCGCTGTTGTACACGATCCTGCAAATGGAGGACTATGCCCTGCTTATGGGCACGGCCCTGCTACTCGTCATGCTTGCCGCCCTCATGGTGGTTTCCCGTAACCTTGCGGGAGGGAGCAGGTAATGTGTCACATATGGGCTGAGGGAGGTGTGCAGCACTCCTGAAGCAATGATGTATTGGAAAAAGGTGCCCGTCAAAAACAGTATGTAGCGGTTCCTGCGGGAACTATGTTCTATGCAAAACATCCTCCCTGACGCATGTTGGGGAGGATGTTTTGCATTTTTGAATCCGCTTTGATGGGAAAGGGCCTTATTTTATCTTGTCCACAGAGCTTTCTGTATGAAAGAGCGCGCTTCCGTCGATTTTCTGCTTTTCAAGATTGCTTTCCCGCCATGCTTCAAGAATATCCCAGATCTGTAGGGCCTTCTCTACCGCTTTTTGGGGCATGAGCTCTTTATCTGCACTGACAAAACGGCAGGCGGCAATAAAAACGGCCTCTTCCTTTTGGGGTTCCCCAATGCCGCAGAGCCGGATCTTTTCCGCAAGCTGGAGAGCATCCCCTGCCGCTTCGTTAAGCGAGAGTTCCGGGTAGTGGCTTGCGATTTCTCAAGTGCCGATCATGAGG
>URTO01000410.1 GCA_900550745.1 uncultured Desulfovibrio sp.
CGTGACCGGAGAGACGGGGCCGAAAAGGGCGTCGCAGGAGCCGAGCGCGTTCAGGTAGTCCTGGCGGATGAGGCGGCAGTTCCCCGGAGCGGCCTTTTCGTTCTTTCACTTTCAAAAGCGGAAACTCCTGACGCCCACAGGCCCGCCGCGCGGTTTTCGGACGAAGCGGCGCTTCGGCTGAAAAGCGCGCGGCGGCACCGAGGGGCCGGGGGAAATCATTTCCACCGACAGGGGTCAAGAGGGCGGCAGCCCCTTGCCGCCGGAGGCATTGCTATGGCTATCGTAATGGGAACGGCGGGTCACATCGACCACGGTAAAACCTCGCTCGTGCGCAAGCTGACCGGGATCGACTGCGACCGCCTCGAAGAGGAAAAACGCCGCGGCATCACCATCGAGCTCGGCTTCGCGTTCTGCGATCTGCCCGGCGGCGGACGGCTCGGCATCGTGGACGTGCCCGGCCACGAAAAATTCGTCAAGAATATGGTCGCAGGCGCGTCGGGCATCGACTTCGTGATGCTGGTCGTCGCCGCGGACGAAGGCGTCATGCCGCAGACGCGCGAGCACCTCGAAATCTGCTCCCTGCTTGGGATCAAGCACGGCCTCGTCGCCGTGACCAAAACCGACATGGTCGATCCCGAACTGCTCGAACTCGCCGTCGAGGACATTTCCGAATTCCTCAAAGGGACTTTCCTCGAAGGCGCGCCGCTGTTCCCGGTGTCGTCCCAGAACGGCGAAGGCGTGGACAAACTCCGTGACTATATCATCAAACAGGAAAAGGAACTCGCGCCCCGCCGCCGGACGGATCTGTTCCGCCTGCCCGTAGACCGGGTATTCACGTTGAAGGGCCACGGGACTATCGTGACCGGAACCATGATTTCCGGCTCGATCAAAGTGGGCGACGCGCTGGAACTGCTCCCGAAAAAACTCGCTACCCGCGCCCGCAGCCTGCAAAGCCACGGGGAATCCGTGGAGGTGGCGGAATCCGGCCACCGTACCGCCGTCAACCTGCAAGGGCTGGATGTGGCGGATGTGGAGCGCGGCGACGTGCTGGCCCTTCCGGGGACGCTGTTCCCTTCCGATCGCTGGCTGGTGCGGCTGACCTGCCTTGGCTCCTCGCCCCGCGCCCTGCGCCACCGCGCCGAAATCCATTTCCACCACGAAGCCCGCGAAGTCGCCGCCCGGCTCTATTTCCTCGACCGCGACAAGCTCGGCCCCGGCGAAACCACGCTGTGCGAAGTCCGGCTTGACGAGCCGCTGGTGGGCGTATTCGGCGACCACTGCGTCGTGCGGGCCTTCTCGCCGCTGCGTACCGTAGCGGGCGGCGTCGTGCTCGACCCGATCAGCGCCGGATTGCGCCGCCGGGATGCCACCCCCGATCGCGTCGCCTCCCTGCTCGGCCTTGAGGCCTCTTCCGATGAGGATCGCGTCCGTATGCAGATCGAGCTTGCCGGGAACCGCGGCGCGAACATCGCGCAGCTTTCCGTGCTGACCAACCTCGACTCCAAGCGGCTCGACAAAGTATTGCAGGCGCTTTCCGGCAAAGGGAAAATCTTCTGCTTCGACCGTGAGGAAAAGGGTTACGTTTCTGCCGGAGCTTCCGCCGAACTCGCCAAGCGTTGCCTTGCCGTAGCCGAAGCCTTCCATAAAAAGGAACCGCTCAAGCAGGGCATGGCGCGCGGCGCGCTCCTCTCCGGCGGTACGGGCCGCGAAGCGTGGAGCAAGGGCATCCCGCCGAAGCTGGCTTTCTTCGTCGTGGAGCGCCTGCTGCGTTCGGGCGAGCTGGTTTCCGAGGGCGACGTCATCCGCATGGCCTCGCACACCGTCTCCCTCAAGTCGGATCAGGCCGGGCTTCGCGACGCGCTGCTCAAGGCGCACGTGGACGGCGGGTTCACGCCGCCGAACCTCAAGGATGTCCTTGAGGCTCTCAACGTAGACGCCAAGGCCGCAGCCCCGGTGCTCAAGCTGCTCTGCGAGGACGGCAGCCTCGTGAAGGTCAAGGACGGCCTGTATTTCCACGGCCCCGTCATTCAGGAGCTCAAGGCCCGGATGCAGGCGTGGTTCACCTCCCATGACGATCTCGATCCCGCCGGGTTCAAGGAGCTTTCCGGCAGCCTTTCCCGCAAGTATGTCATCCCGCTTCTCGAATATTTCGACCGTGAGCGCGTCACCATCAGGGTGGGCGACAAGCGGCAGTTCAGAGGGCGGGGGTAGGGAAGGTTAGGGAAGATTGGGGAGGGGAGAGGGAACCTTTCTGGAGAAA
>URTO01000411.1 GCA_900550745.1 uncultured Desulfovibrio sp.
TTCGGCCCCAGCGTACAGGCACGGTGTTTTCCACCGGAAACGCTTTCCGTATGAGGGATACGTTACGGGCTCCGTGTACATGAGGGTTCTCCCTATCCTCCAAAATACGCTGAATAAGACTAAGGAACTCATGTAGATATGTGTTCTTCTTGAAGAGCTGGAGGAATCCTATTCGGAAAGCTGGGGCTGGGCATATGGGTTCCCCCATTTCCTTTTCCGCTTGGGGAAGCGTTTTTACAGCCGCTTGCGTAACAAGGCGAAACGGTGTACAGATGCCGATTCCGTCATTGTTGACGCGCCCTTTTTTCCGGCCTGCCCTTCCGGTCTCGTCCGGCCAATCTCCATGAGGATACTTTCTTGAAAGATCTCGTTCGTAACGAAAAGCTCCGTAATATCGCCATCATTGCTCACGTTGACCACGGCAAGACCACGCTCGTGGACGCCCTTTTCCGCCAGAGCGGGATTTTCCGAAGCGACCAGCAGGTTGATGACCGTGTCATGGACAGCATGGATCTGGAACGGGAACGCGGCATCACCATCTCCGCCAAGAACTGTGCCGTGAGCTGGAACGGCGTGAAAATCAACATTATCGATACCCCCGGCCACGCCGACTTCGGCGGTGAGGTCGAGCGCGCCCTATCCATGGCCGACGGCGCCATCCTGCTGGTCGATGCGGCGGAGGGCCCCCTGCCCCAGACCCGTTTCGTGCTCCGCAAAGCGCTGGAACGCGGCCTCAAGATTATCGTGGTCATCAACAAGATTGACCGTAAGGACGCTCGCGCGCAGGAAGTGCTGAACGAAGTCTACGATCTGTTCATCGATCTCGACGCTACGGAAGAACAGCTCGAATTTCCGGTGCTCTACGCCATCGGACGCGACGCCGTGGCCATGCGCGAGCTGGACGCCCCCCGCGTAGATCTCTCCCCTCTCTTTGAAACCATCCTTGAAGTAGTTCCCGGCCCGTCCTACGATCCCGAAGAGCCCTTCCAAATGCTGGTTTCGGATCTCGACTACTCCGAATACCTCGGACGCCTCGCCGTGGGCCGCAGCCTGCATGGGACGGTTCGTTCCAACGAGGCGTTGGTCTGCGTCAACGAGGCGGGCGTCCCCGTGCCCCTACGTGTGACCCGCCTGCAAGCCTACGAAGGCCTGCGTCTCGTCGATATTACGGAAGCCATGCCCGGCGACATCGTCATCATCGCGGGCATGGATGACGTAGCCATCGGCGACACCATCTGCACCAAGGAAAACATCCGCGTGCTCCCGCGCCTCCGTGTGGATGAGCCCACCGTGGCCATGCGCTTTACCATCAATACCTCGCCTCTCGCCGGACGCGAAGGCAAGAACGTCCAGTCCCGCAAGATCCGCGAGCGCCTGCTTAAGGAAGCCCTCATCAACGTGGCCATCAAGATTGAGGAGCCCGACGAGAAGGACAGCTTCATCGTCAAGGGCCGCGGCGAGTTCCAGATGGCCATCCTCATCGAAACCATGCGCCGCGAAGACTTCGAGCTCTGCGTGGGCCGCCCCGAAGTCATCTTTAAGCGGGACGAAAACGGGCAGCTCCTCGAACCCATCGAACAGCTTTATGTTGACTGCGACGAAAACTTCATGGGAGTCGTGACCGACAAGATCGCTCAGCGCAAGGGCCGCATGGTCAATTGCGTGAACAACGGCACGGGCCGCGTCCGTCTGGAATTCTCGGTTCCGTCCCGCGGGCTCATCGGCTACCGCGACGAGTTCCTCACCGACACCAAGGGCACGGGCATCATGAACTCCCTGCTTGAAGGTTACGAGCCCTATCGCGGCGATTTTCCGAGCCGATTCACTGGCTCCATCGTGTCCGACCGCGCCGGGAACGCCGTCGCCTACGCGCTCTTCAACCTTGAGCCGCGCGGCCAGCTTTTCGTGGTGCCTGGCGATCCCGTCTATGAAGGCATGATCGTCGGCGAGCACAACCGCGATAACGACATCGACGTGAACCCTACCAAGGAAAAGAAGCTCACCAACCTGCGCGCCTCCGGCAAGGACGAAGCCGTTGTCTTGACGCCCGTCCGCCCTATGACGTTGGAGCATGCCCTGCATTTCGTCCGTGAAGACGAGCTGGTCGAAGTAACCCCCCACTCCATCCGTCTGCGCAAGGCCGAGTTGAATGCACTCAAGCGCTACCAGTCCGCCGGCAAGAAGAAGCTCGCCAGCCCTGGGAAATAAAGTTTAAGATTGGAGAGGGGGAAGGGGAACCTTTC
>URTO01000412.1 GCA_900550745.1 uncultured Desulfovibrio sp.
CGGAGTAAATACCACACCGGTTTACTGGCCGGATGAAAAGCCCGATGCAGAAAACAATGTCATGAAGATGATTGCCGTGGGGGAAGCTTTTCTTCCGGCGGGAGGCTTTCCCGCCGAAGCTCCCGGCTATTCCGTCCGCAGCTCACAGGCGGAATAAAAGACCTGCCCGTCCTTGGGCTGCGTCACGGCTTTGCCGTCGGCGACGAGCATCTCCAGATGCTTGATGGCTTCGGTGACGTGGATGTTCAGGCCCGCCGCGGCTCCGGCTGCGGTACAGGGGCGGCGTTCGATGAGCGCGAGGATGTCCTCTTCCTTGATCTGCGTGCGGAAAGCCGTATGTGCCATGTCGTCGAGATGTTCCGCGATGATTTCCACCGTGCCGGGCACCCCCGCAAAACGCTCACGGATTTCCAGAAGCCGGGCGGCGGGAACGGGCAGGGCATAGGTTTCCGCCGGAGGGCGGCATACGCTGTTGATCTGAACCTTGTCGGGCCGGATGCGTTCCGCCAGGCGGGCGATGGCGTCCACGGAGGCGTCGTCGTCGCTCATGCCGCCGAGCAGCATGACTTCAAGCCAGATCTGCCCTTTGAATCCTTCACGGAAGGCGATCAGCCCTTCGACGATGCGGTTGAAATCAAGGGTCGCGACGGGGCGGTTCACCTTATCGAGCAGCGCGGCGTCGCCTCCGTCCAGCGAAGGGATCACCACATCGGCGGCGGCGAGGTCGGCGCGGACTTCGGGCATCCACAGCAGGGAACCGTTGGTGAACACCACCACCGGGACGTCGGTCATGGCCTTGATGCCCCGGATGATGTCGCCGAGCCCGGAGTGCAGCGTGGGTTCGCCGGAGCCGGCGAAACTGATGTATTCGGGCCTGTCCCCGTTTTCGAGCTTGCGGCGCACTTCGTCAAGGATCTCTGCGGTGGGGATGTATTCCTTGCGCTCGGCGGTGTGGTTCGTGGTTCGCCCAAGCTGACAGTACACGCAGTCGAACGAACAGCTTTTGAAGGTCAGGGCGTCCACGCCGAGAGACCTTCCCAGACGCCGGGAAGGAACCGGGCCGTACACATGTTTAAAGCCAGTGTTCATGTTTCTGTCCTTTTCCTGCGGGGTTGCCCGCGTTCGTCAGCCTGCCCCGGAGGTGCGCCGGGGTCAGGCCTTGTTTCCGTCCGGGCCGCCTTCAATGGTTTCCAAAGCCCGTCGGCTTATGCCCGCATAGGAGGCGATGGCTTTCCATGCCTCGGCATAATCCCCGGAGAAAGGGGTTTCCCCATTCCGGTTTTTGGTCGTCAGCATGAAGCCTTCCAAAAACGCGGCCTTCGGTTCCAACGTTTCGGCGAGCTTCATCTCCAGAGGCCGGATGTGCTTGGCATAGATGTAGTCGGCGATCTCTTTATCCGTATGGCCCCACGAGCGGCCTTCCTCGATGGCGGATGTGATTGAGCAGATGATTTCGTTCATGGTGTTGGTGTCGGGGTTTCGCCTTCGGCGGGCTGAAGGGGCCGCCGTCGGCAGTGAGGGCAGCCGCACGTCGTTTCACGCGCGTTGCAGACCAAATAATCACCGCCTTCGATGATCAGCCGTCGGCTGTTGACGAGGCAATCGGCAATTTTGTGGCGCGCGTTCCGGTACATGGCTTGCGCGGTAGTCCGTGCGACGTGCATCCGTCCGGCGCACGCTTCCTGATTCAAGCCTTCCAGATCGATGAGCCGGATGGTTTCATATTCCTCGACCGTCATGACGATGGTCCCTTCGTCAATCCCGGCAAGGGGGCCGAAAAGCGTATTCTGAGGCAGGCGGCAGACGCGCCGCCACTTTCTGGGCCTTGGCATGATCCCTTCCTCTGTTGTCCGGGAACCGTTCCGGGGCCTCGGAATGGAGCGCCCCATCGATCGTTTTTGACATATGCCCTATTCCTTCACGCCGCACCTGTCAACAATCAAGCCTTTGGGAAACAGTCGCCTTTGCAATGCCGATTCTCTGCCGCTGCCCGCCTGAAAACTCATAAGGGTAACGGTCCAGAGCGCTGAGAGGAAGCCCAACCAGCTCCATCAGATGCTCCGCCTTCTTATGAACTGTATGCTTATCCGCCAGGCTGTGGTAAAGCATGGGTTCTGAAAGGATCTGAAAGATCTGTTTTCTGGGATTTAAAGAGGAATAGGAATCCTGAAATACCATCTGGATCTCTGTGCGCACTGCGC
>URTO01000413.1 GCA_900550745.1 uncultured Desulfovibrio sp.
CAATAATACACATGTATAGAGTATGCGGTTATAGCAAACGGCGTATCTCTCGTGAACTTCATGTCAGCCGTCATACCCGAAGCATTGATCTTTATTGGGAACTTCAAAAGTATCAATCGGTTACTGTGGAAGGGCGTTACGTTTTCAGCCCTCCAAAGCGGCTCCGCGCTGTCCCGTCCGCAAAAGCGCGGCGGCCCGGCGATTTCCGTTTCAGGCCCCTCCCGCCACACCGTAAATAAGCAAGGCCCTGTCATGGCATGTGGTTGCTTCCTCTTCACAGCGCGGTGAACATACATACTTTTCAGTTTTCCCATCGGCGGAATCCGTGGCTAAGGCATTTTGCCGGTTATTCCTTTGGAGCTTCAAGGCAAAAAACATCAACCGCTTTCTATGGCACAGCCATAAGCAATGCGGCGGACGCTCATCTATAATGGCATTTTCCCCCCCGGCGTCATCACCTTATGGCATCACATTGATGATTTTGGCGAAACGGCATACCATTCCCCAAAAGCCGTACCGATAGCAATCGACCGTTCTTTTATCCCTTGAAACTCCAAATAAAGAATCGATAACATGCCTCAGCCGCAGCGTTCCCCAATAACATTTGGTAACGTATTGTGTTTCCCCATGTTGGATAAAAACAGCAACCGTATCCTTTGACAGGGCTTCCCCAAAAAACGACAGATGCCGGGCCCGCCCCGGAAAGGATTCCCCGTGTACGATTTCCAATCCGCCGAATCATGGCTCAGAAAAGCGCTCAGAAACGCCCCGAAGCCGCTTCCGCCCGGAGTCTTTCCCAAATTGCTGGACGAGGCGGAGCAGGCGGGGTTCTCCCACTCCACGCTCGGCGATGTCGTGGACGAATGGCTGAACTTCGGCTATTGCCGCGTCACCGACCACGTCTCCAACGACATCGCCCTGACGCCGGAAGGGGACGAGTATTTCGGGCACCGAACCATTGATGAATAAAGAATAGCTGTACATAACCCGCAACGCATGGAGACAGGTACAGAACTATCCCACGGTGTTCGACTGCACCGACATAACCCGCAACGCATGGAGACAGGCATGAAGGGGAGCTTCACCACCCGGAAAGGGACGCTTTGCTGCATCGTCATGACGTGCCTTTGCAGCCTGCTGGCTACGGGCTGCGCCAGCAAATACGGCGCGCAGATGACGGACGTGCATTACTATCCCGACTGCTATCAGCCCATCGCCGACCTGCGCAGCGCCGAAAAGAGCTTCAACACCACAATGGTCATGGGCACGACGATGGGCGCCCTGCTCGGCGCGGTCATCGGCGCGAGCCAGACCGGGAAGGCGGAAGGCGCTCTGGCCGGGGCCGCCATCGGCGCGGGAGCCGGAGCCGGGGCGAGCTATCTCGTCGCCAAATACAACAACGAGAAGGACGACCGCGTCCGCCTCGCCAGCTATGCCCGCGACCTGAACGCCGACGTCAACTCCCTGAACCGCGTAACCGCCGCCGGACAGGTGGCGTATAATTGTTACAGCGCAAAGTTCCGGGCCGCCCTTGAGGACTACAAGGCCAAGCGCATCACCCGCGCCGAACTTGATCAGCGTTATGCCGAAATCAAGAGCGGGCTTGCCGAAGCGTCCGCCATTCTGGGCAGTACGCTCAGCGAGGCTGACAAGCGCGAAGCCGAATACCGGCAAGTGCTGGCCATTGAGGCGAAGAAGGCCAGCCGTCCGATCCCTCCGGTACAGACCGTGGCCACGACTTCCAAGAAAACCAAAAAGGTCACGAAAACCGTCACGCGCAGGCAGACGAGCGACCAGTTGCAGAACCTTTCCAACGGCGTTGGTTCGTATAGGGAATCCACGGCGCAGCTCACCGCAGTAAAGTCGGATCTCGACGAGATCCAGTTGCAGATGGACAAGGTGATGCTCGCTCAGGGTTAGCGGGGAGCGAACCGGGGGAAGGCCCTTTCTGGAGAAAGGCCCTTCCCCGTCCCCCATCCCCGCATCCACCAAAGGCTTTCGACCGGTGGGAAACTGCCCTGCGGGAATTTCCTGAATATTTTGGCTGTGCCATAGGGAACGGTTGATGCTTTTTTCCTTGAAGTTCCACAGGGATAACCGGAAAAATGCCTTAGTTATGGATCCCGCCAAGGGGAAAACTTGGGAAAAAGTCTGTATGTCCACCGCGCTGCGGAAGTGAACAACCACATGCCATGACAG
>URTO01000414.1 GCA_900550745.1 uncultured Desulfovibrio sp.
CCCTTCCTCCCCTCCCCAAGATTTCAGCTATATCCCCAAAACGACGGCAAACGCCTTGAACAGGACGGACACGGGCTTGCCGGGCTCAAGCTTGAGCATGCGGGCGCTCTGGGAGGTAATGACGGCGCAGACGGTGGAGCCTTCGTCGAGGGTAACGATGACTTCGGCTTCGATTTCTCCGAGCTGGACGCTCTGCACCTTGCCGGAGAAGTGGTTGCGGGCGCTGGTGGGCGCGTCGCCGGTGCTGATGATGACCCACGGGGCCTTGATCGTCGCGGTGGTGTTGATGCCTTCGCGGAGTTCGAGGTTGTCGGCGCTTTCGGCGGTGATGACGGAGACGACCTGAAGGCCGGTTGAAGTCAGGATTTCCACTTCAACGAGCAGATCGCCGCGCTTGATGCGGTTAATGGTTCCGGTAAACGCGTTGCGGGCGCTGGTTTTTTTCATAGCTTCCCTCCTAATATGGGAATGGACGATTTTTCGGGCGTCTTCACGGGAAAAGTGAAGGTAACTTGCCGTCAGGGTCGGGCTCTGCTGCCCGAGGAACTGCTGGACGATCTTGAGCGGCACGTCGCCGCGCAGAAGTTCGATGCCCCGCGAATGCCGGATGACACGGGGGCTGAGGAGCTCCTTCGGCAGATCGACGTCTTTCGCCCGCTCATAGAAGATACGGCGCACATAGCCTTGATCAAGGTGCAGCACCTCACCGCGCAGGCCGAACATGAGAGGGGACTCCAGCACTTGCCGGATTTCCGCCATGATGGCTTCGGGGAATTGAAGCTCCCTGGGGTTCTGCCCCCGGACGCTGACGATGGAGCGGGCAAAGTCGAGATCCGTGCGGTCGTCGATGGACAGGGCTTCGCCAAGCCGCAGCGCACCGTAGCGGATGAGCAGAAAAACCAGCCACAGCCGTCCCCTTGAGCGGCTTTGCGTCGTGGAGGCGGACGCCTTGTACCAATCGAGAAACGCCTTGGAAACGGCGTCGAGCTGTTCCGAGGTCAGATGCCTGACATTTTCCGGGACGGTGAATTGGCCGCCGGGGTGTGGCGTGGACGGGGGCGGGGCCTGGGGCGCGCTGCGGGTTTCGCGTTCATGGCGGACACAGGCTTCGATGAACCGCAGGGCGGAATCGTCAAGCCCCTGAACAAGGCGGGTTATTTCTTCCTGCATGGAATCTCCTCTGTACCGATAAGCGACTTTTCGGGATATGCAGGCTATCCCACGGGCTGATGTAGGCGAAAGCCAGTCACGCAGTTTCCCAAAAGAGTGACAAGATTGCCGGGAAAACGCAAGGGGGGTATTGGTGAAAAGGTTACCGTTCGTGAACCGCAACAGTCGAACAACAAAGGAGTATGGACATGGATAAGCGTTTTTTCCGTCGGTGTGCCCGAAATGCGGCGTTCGGCCTTTTGGGGTGCCTCCTTTTGGCGGCTCCGGCGTTTGCGGCGCAGGAAATCACGGTTTCCGGCGCAGCCAGCCTAACGAATGCGTTCACGGAGATAAAGGGGCTTTTTGAGAAGAAATACCCCGACATCAAGGTGCATACCAACTTTGCGGCCTCCAACCCCCTGCTCAAGCAGATGGAAGAGGGGGCTCCCGTCGATGTGTTCGCTTCCGCGGATCAGGAAACGATGGACAAAGCGGCGGCCAAGAAGCTGGTCGATACCGCCACGCGCAAAGATTTCGCGCTCAATGATCTCGTTATGGTCGTTCCTTCCGACAGCAAGCTCAATCTGACCGGAGCCAAGGATCTGACCAAGCCCGAAGTCAAGCGCATCGCCGTGGGGAATCCCGACTCCGTACCCGCCGGTCGCTACACCAAGGCGGCCCTGACGACCGCCGGCCTCTGGGAAACGTTGCAGCCGAAGTATGTTTTCGGCGCGAGCGTCCGTCAGGCTCTGGACTATGTGGGCCGTGGCGAGGTTGACGCCGGTTTCGTTTACCGCACCGACGCCAAGCAGGGCGGCGACAAGATGAAGGTGGCTGCCGTGATGGATGGCCACAAGCCTGTCCTGTACCCCATCGCCGTGGCGACCACGGGCAGCAACCGTGACGGCGGCGCGAAGTTCGTCAATTTCGTGCTCTCTCCCGAAGGACAGGCCGTGCTTGCCAAGTACGGCTTCAGCAAGCCGCAGAAGTAGCTGCATATATGTGGGGAAGGGAGGGGAACCTTTCTGGAGAAAGGTTCCCCTCCCTTC
>URTO01000415.1 GCA_900550745.1 uncultured Desulfovibrio sp.
GGGGTTTTGACCCGTCCTGATGCGACAAGCAGTTCGATCCAGCGCTGGCCGAGCCCTTCGATATCAAGACCGGCCTTGGAGACGAAATGCGCCAATGATTGCCGGATCATGGCGGGGCAGGAAACATTCACGCACCGCCAAGCCACTTCCCCTTCCAAACGGGACGCGGCCTGACCGCAGGACGGGCATACATGGGGGAACACAAAAGGCTGCGAATCCGGGGCACGTTCCGAGAGTACAGCCCGCACCACTTCAGGGATGACATCCCCGGCGCGCTGAACCACCACACGATCGCCGATCCTGACGTCCCTATTGCGGATTTCATCCTCATTATGGAGGGTTGCCCGGCTGACGAGCACGCCCCCGACGTTCACCGGCTCCAATTCGGCCACGGGGGTTAAAACCCCTGTCCTCCCCACCTGAACGGTAATATCCAGCAACAGGGTTGTTGCCTGCTGCGCCGGGAATTTCCACGCAACGGCGAATCGCGGAGCCCGCGCCGTATAGCCCAATGCCTCCTGCGCCTCAAGGTCATTGAGCTTCATAACCACGCCGTCGATCTCGTATGCCAACGACTCCCGTTTTTCGCTCAACGACGCGTAGTAGGCTTCCACTTCTTCGGCCCCCCGGCAGAGGCGCCCTCCGGGCGGCGTCTCGAACCCGAAGCTACGGAGCCGATCCATAACCTCCGCATACGTATTCCACGGCTGTACCCCGCCGAATCGAACGTCCCCAAAACCATACGCCAAAAAACGAAGGGGCCGGGAGGCTGTAACCGAGGTATCCAACTGTCGTATGGAGCCGGCCGCGGCATTGCGCGGATTAGCAAATGTCTTGAGGTTTTCCTTCCGCAGCCGCTCATTGAGCAAGGCGAAATCCTTCCTGCGGAAAATGACTTCCCCCCGCACTTCCAAACGCTCCGGGGCATCGCCGTGCAGCACTTTGGGCAAGTTGCGCACCGTCCGCATGGCCTCCGTCACAAGTTCGCCAACCTCGCCGTCCCCGCGCGTCAGGGCTTCGACAAAACGCCCATTCTCATACACAAGCTCAAGGGCAAGGCCGTCCATCTTCGGATCACACCAAAATGCATGCTCAAGCCCCTCCTGAGCATTGTCCAGACGCTTGAGAAACCCTTGCCACTCCTCCGTATCGAACACGTTGTCCAGGCTGTACATCCGCCGCGTATGGGCCTTGGTTTCCAGCGACGACAACACTTGCCCACCGATCCTGTTTGTCGGGGAATCGGGCGATCGCCATTCGGGATGGCGCTCTTCCAGCTTCAAGAGCTCCTGAAAGGCGGCATTGTACTCGTCATCGGTAATTTCAGGCGCATCAAGTGTATGATACCGATAGTTATGGTAGCTCACGAACGAACGGAGCTCTTCCAGACGTTTTTTATCGGCATCCTCGACCAAAAGGGCTTGGAGCGTCCCTTGATTCATGGCTTCATCCTTCGTTACCCCGCTGACGAGGCTAAACAATCAAAAACTGTTCCCGAAGCTGCTTGATGCGATCACGCAAGGCAGCCGCCTTCTCGAATTCCAGATCACGGGCAGCGTCGCGCATCTCGCGTTCAAACTGCTTCAAATACCGGGCCACGTTCTGGGCCGTGATGTCCACTGATGTGGAAACCGCCGCAGGCTGTTGAGCCTGTTTGCCCCGCCCACGCTTTCCCTTTCCTTCGTTTGAGGAGGTGTACAGGGAGTCAAAAGGCGTGGCAAGCGGCTTGCTGATGGTCGTCGGCGTAATGCCGTGCGTTTCGTTCCAGTCCTGCTGCTTCGCGCGCCGACGGGCCGTTTCGCCCATGGCCGCACTCATGGATGCCGTCACCGTATCCGCATACAGCAAAACCTTTCCGCCGGCATTACGCGCCGCCCGCCCGAACGTCTGGATAAGCGATCCTGTGGAACGCAAAAAGCCTTCCTTGTCCGCGTCCAAAATGGCGACTAGGGAAACTTCGGGGATATCCAAGCCTTCGCGCAACAGGTTGATGCCCACCAGCACATCAAA
The DNA here is from genome assembly GCA_900550745.1 of uncultured Desulfovibrio sp. Classification (GTDB taxonomy): domain Bacteria; phylum Desulfobacterota; class Desulfovibrionia; order Desulfovibrionales; family Desulfovibrionaceae; genus Bilophila. The sequence goes on from URTO01000415.1 coordinate 2,011, forward strand.
CTCACCCGATCGCAGGGCTTTGATGATGGCCATGCGTTCCATCGTGTCGATGTCCGAATGCAGATAACGGGCCGTGACGCCCATCGTATTCAAATATTCGGTCAAGTCTTCAGCCATGCGCTTAGTCAAGGTCGTGACCAATACACGCTCATGCTTTTCAACACGGGCCCGGCATT
>URTO01000416.1 GCA_900550745.1 uncultured Desulfovibrio sp.
ATATGCTTTTTCTCCAAATTTTCCGCTGGTGGGCTCTGTGATTGGGGGATTTTATTGGTTATTTCTTTGGAATTTCAAGGAAATAAAGCATCAACCGTTTTCTATGACACAGCCATTCTTTCTTGAAGTTCCAAAAGGATAACCGATACAATGCCTCAGCCATAAAGCCCGCCAATGGAAAAACTGGAGAAAAAGGCCGTATCACCATACTGTGGAGATGAAACAGCCACATCCTAATGATGGAGCCTTTTGAAACGAACGGGGCGCAGCCTCCCCATCAGCCGGAAGCCTTGGAAAGGTGGCGGGGGAGGGAACCCCTTTCTTCAGAAGGTTTCCCATCCCCATATTCCCGCTTTTCCCTCAGGAGCCCTCATGTTCAAGTTCAAGGCATCGGATCTCCCCGAAATACTGACGCGCTGGTCGGCGCGGTATACGGTATTCGTCCCAAGCGGAAGCCCGGACAACGTGCAGATGCGCATCTGGTCGCGCCGCACCCGGAAAGAAGCCCGGTTTATGGAGCCGGACGAATACACCAACCTGAGCGTCGCGCCCAAGGGGTTCGTCTTCGGCGAACGCGAGGAGCTGTTCCGCTGGGAAGGCAGCGAGAAGACCTGTACTGCCGTCAGCGCACCGTCTTCGTCCTCTTTGCAGGAGGAGGACAAGATCCTGTTCGGCCTGCGCCCCTGCGACACGTACGGGCTGGCCTACATGGATCGCTTTTTCCTCGGCGAACACCACGACATCAATTACCATTTGCGCCGCCAGCATGTGTTCATCGTCGCCGTGAACTGCCTTAATGCCGGGCCTGAATGTTACTGCGCCTCGATGGGCACCGGGCCGTTCGCGGAAATCATCGCCCACACCGAATACGGGATGCAGGCGGGCAAGGGGTATGACCTGCTTCTGACCCCTGATTACGGGCCCGGCCACAAGAAGGGGGAGAAGGGAGAAAACGACTGGTACTGGGTGGAGGCGGGATCGGATCGGGGCAAGGCGCTCCTGTCCCACGTCGCGCCGCTCCTGTACCGCGACCTCGAATTCACGGGCCGCAGGCGCAAGAAGGCCTTGCAGGAAGAGGCGCTGAAGACGTTCCGCCGCACGCTGGACACGTCCACAGTCCGGCAGGTGCTCGCCGCGCACTTCAAGGATGAAGAATGGGACGCCATCGCTTCAAGCTGCATCGCCTGTACCGGGTGCACGCGCGTTTGCCCCACCTGTACCTGCTTTACCACCGAAGAGGAGCGGGACACGCCCCATTCCGGTACCCGCGTCCGGGTCTGGGACTCGTGCCAGTCGGTATCGTTCACCCGGAACGCGGAATTCCACAACCCGCGCTCCAAGACTTCGGCCGTGCGCTACCGGATCTACGATAAGCTGCAATACATTGAAGAGCGTTTCGGCATGAAGGGCTGTACCGGATGCGGGCGGTGCGCCGCCGTCTGCCCGGCCTCCATCGACATGGTGGACATCATGGCCCGGATGAAGGAACGGACGCCCCACGAGGTGCTGGAAGCCCCCGCCCCGGCGACAAACGTGCATTATGAGCGCGAGGAACGCCTGTTCGACCCGCAGCCGTATACGCCGCTCGTAGCGGAGATCATTGATATTTTTGAGGAAGCCAAAGGCATCAAGCGGTTTACGGTCCGCTACCGCGACCGCCCCAATCAGGGCCGCCCCGCCCTGCGCGGCCAGTTCTTCATGCTGACCGTGTTCGGCGTGGGGGAAATCGCCATTTCCGTGCCGTTCAGCGACCGCGTGAAGGATGCCTTCACCTTCTACGTCAAAAAGGTCGGCAAGGTCACTACAGCCATGCACAACCTGAAGGTCGGGGACATGATGGGCCTGCGCGGGCCGTTCGGCGTGCCCCTGCCCTACGAAACGCTGAAAGGACGCGATCTGCTGGTCGTCGGCTCCGGCGTGGGCCACGCGCCCGTGCGCGCAACGCTGGTCCGGGCCATCGAAAACAAGCCGGACTTCGGGCGCATCGCCATCATGGCCAGCGCCTCAACCTATGAGGGGCTGCTGCTCAAGGACGATCTGCGCGAATGGGCGAAAGTCCCCGGCGTCGAGGTGCACTACTCGCTCTCCAAGCCCACGGATCAGGTGGATGCGCAGCTTATGGAGAAAATAGAGAACTGCCGCCCGGGGGACAAACTACAAGTCATATTTCACAATG
>URTO01000417.1 GCA_900550745.1 uncultured Desulfovibrio sp.
TGCCGAAGGCATCATTTTGTTTCCCCAACCGGGCAAAGGCGTGGTGAACGGAAAGCAGATACACCGGACTTTCCCTGCGGGATAAAAATACCTTTCAGCGGGCTTTCCAGATCGAGGATAGGGCTTGAATTGGCGCTGAATAATGAGCTTTTTCTCCCAAGAGGAAAACACCTTTGCCTTCGGCTGCATTTCCTTCCCCAATCCCCTTGAGCTTTTCGTTATCCGCCATATTTTCGCACAATAGGGAGCCCTCAAGGACGCAGCGCATTGGCGCGCCAGAAAACGGCGCCTTCCGGCGGGAGCCGTACAAGATCATAGGAAATGGTTGGTGCTTTATCTGAAATTCCAAAGGAATAACCAGCAAAATGCCTTGGCTATGGATTCCGCCAAGGGAAAAACTGGAGAAAACGTCTGTAGTTTCGCCATACTATAGAGATGAAACAGCCACAGATATGACAGAGCCAAAGGAAAAAACTATTTCCTGCGCCCCGTACCGTCGATGCCAAAGAGCTTGTCCAGATTCAGGTTGTCGCCGGGCTTATTGAAGTAGCCGTCCCGTGTGCGCTGCGGCTCACCGAGCTTGAGCAGTTCCCCGACGGTCACGAAACGATACCCCTTCCTTTGAAGCTCTTCGACGGTTTCTCTGAGCATGGACGCCGACCCCTTGGGCACCCGGTTGGCGTGGAACAAGATAATCGCGCCGGGCCGCACCTGCCCGGCCACCCGCGCGCCCATGCCGTGAACCGCATTGTCCTGCGGCGTTTCCGCAACCACGCTCCACTGGATTACCTGAAGGCCTTCCCGCGCAAGCAAGGCAAGCGCCTTGTCCGAACACCTCCCGTAAGGCAAACGGAACAGCGTTACGGCTTCCGGCAGTTCGACGCTGCGCCCTTCCGCCTGAGCCCTTTTCAGGATCTCCTCGCGCAGCAGCTCATATTCCGCCTGCGTCCAACGGATCTGCTCCAACATGGCCTTTTCGCCCATAATGCCGAAATTGCCGTGTGACCACCCGTGATTGCCGATCTCAAACAAGGGATCAGCCATAAGCTGCATGGCCCGCCTGTTGTGGGATCGCATCCACTTGCCGCCCAGAAACAAGGTAGCCGGGATCCGCTTCACGCGCAGGAAATCGATGATTTCAGCATCGTACCCAGTGGTCATGGTAGACAATTCGCACAGGTCAAACGTCAAGGCCGCCACTTTTTCCTTGGTAGCCACGCGGCGTATGGTGCCTTCATCCTGAGCCGGAAGAGGCGGAAGGATCTGTTTGGGAACCGTGCGTTCCGGCGGGGCGGGATTATTCGGGACGGCGTGCCGGGCATCCTCAGGCAAAAAACCGGGTTCGGGATGCCACAACGACGCCCTTGCCGGAAGAGCCAGCGCAGCCGCAACCAGACAGCAGGCAATGATCCTGTACAACATGAAAAAACCTGATGTGTTGACTGTTGGAAGGGCTCCCACAGTAACAACATCAGGTTTCAAAAGATAGGAGGGTTTCAGGACGTTTTCTTGGCACGTTCCACGGTCATTTCCTGAAAGAGCTTTTCCATCTGGTACTCGTCCTCAAGATTGAGGTCGGTACTCAGGACTACGCCGTCCGAATTGCCGAGCGCGCGCAAAGTTTCGTCGACGGCTTCCTGCTTCAAAGGGATGAACAGCGCCGAGCTGCCGGGTTTCAGGTGCGTCGCCAGTTCGTTCATAAAGCGGCGACTGATGCCGAAATCGCCCACCTCGCCGGTCGCCGCACCGAGCCCGGCCCCTGCGACGATGCCGAGCAGCGGGTTAAGGAACAGGAACCCGATCAGTGCGCCCCACACGCCGCCGATCAGTGCGCCGTCCTTGGCGAGGGCGTGCGAATATTGGAGGTGTACCTTTCCCTCCTTATCGCAGACCGCGGCTACCATTTTGGAACAATCCACTAGCCCGGCGAGCTCTTCCCGGCCCCTCAGCTCCACCCGGTAGGCTTCCGCCCGATCCATGTCTTCCCTGAAAATCACAGCAATGAGGCTCTGCATGGCGACTCTCCTTACTTTATTGATTATGGACAAGCTATCCGGCTTCGTCTGAGAGTGCGGAGAAACTTTCCAGCACCTGGCACGGGAGAATCAGGAGATGCTCCGCGAAATGGTGGACGACTGGGAAACCTAC
>URTO01000418.1 GCA_900550745.1 uncultured Desulfovibrio sp.
GTATTTGCCGCGGAATGCAGCAAGGTTGCGGGCAGTGCGGCCGCTGTAACTGTCGGTGATGATGGCGCGAATCTTCATTTCAGACAAAATGCCAGCCTTTTCCACCTGCTTCTTGAAGCGGCGCAGAGCGATATCGAAGTTGTAATCGTCTTCGTTCAGAAAGACTCCGGGCATTGGTCATCACCCCCTCTTTGCGTAATACTCTCCAAGGAGGGCGACAAAAACACCCGGCCTGAAGACAGAAAGAGGAAGATAGACGACTTTTCAAAAAAAGGCAAGCCCTAATGACTTTCCGCCGGGTGCTCCTCGCCGTGGCAGCCGCAGCCGCCCCGGCAGGTCTCCCAGACCGAGCGCAGGATCACATAGCCCACGCCGGTGCCGATCACGAACAGCACGAGGTAGAGCACCCCGAAGAAGACCGCGAAATCGGGGGACCACCACGGAATGTCCTGAGGAAGGGGGCTGTGGATCGTTTCGCCGTGCAACATCTGCTTTCTCCTTACTTGTTTAGCGCATCCTTGAGCATCTTTCCGGGACGGAACCGCACCACCTTGGAGGCCGCGATGGTGATGACTTCGCCGGTACGGGGGTTACGTCCCTGGCGTTCCTGACGCGTTTCCGCCGCGAACGTGCCGAAGCCGGTCAAGGTGAGCTTGCCGTCTTCCGCCAGCATTTCCTGAACGGATTCCAGCATGGCATTGAGGGAACGTTCCGCGGCCGCTTTGGTCATGTTGGCCCGGGCCGCAATCTGCGCGACGAGATCTGCCTTGGTCATCATCGACTCCTTGTGCTCGTTTCGGACTGCGGTCGACGGGGTATGATACACCACCACGCCCCGCTCCGCAATCGCGCCCGCCGTCACAGGGCAGCACCTTTTATCCGGCACAACGCCCTCTGATCATGGGGCATTTATTGGGGCAAAACTTGGATCAGCCGTTCTTTTGGTCAATCATGTTTTTTCGGGGAAGTCAACTCCCCGAACTTCCAAAAATCCCGGCAAGCTGCTGAAACTGTTCCGGCGTGAGCGTCTCAGGGCGCGCTTCCGGGGCGATCCCCAGCCGTTCGAGCGCGGCGGCGGTGCCGTCCCTGCCCGCACGCCGGAGGATCGACTGCAACTGCTTGCGCCGCAGTTGGAAACAGAGCTTCAGTACGGAGGAAAGGGCCTTCGGGTCCGCGGGATGCCGCTCCCTCGGCAAAGGGATGAAGGTGACCACGGCGGAATCCACCTTCGGGGGCGGATTGAACGCACCGGGCCCGACCACAAACCCCCACTCGACCCGGACATAGCTCTGGATCCAGACGGAAAGCGCGCCGTAGTCCTTGGTTCCCGGCTTGGCGTACAGCCGTTCGGCCACTTCCTTCTGCACCATGAACACCGCCCGCGTCAGCTCCGGCGTCCGGGACACTATATCCCACATGAGCGGCGAACCGACATTATAAGGCAGGTTGCTGATGATTTTCCACGGGCCTTCCAGCGACTCCCAAGGGAAGGCCAGCGCGTCGGCGTTGAGCACCTGCACGGCGGGGGCGGGGCGCTCCAGCCCGGCATGATGGGCCGCCCAATAGCTGTCCTTTTCGATGAGGCGGAACTCGGCGGGGCCCCGTTCGTGGATGATGCCGGTGATGGCCCCTGGGCCGGGGCCGATCTCCAACACCCGATCCTCCGGCCCGATCCGCAGCAGATCCACGATGCGGGCCGAGGTTTTGGCGTCTTTCAAAAAATGTTGGCCAAGGCTCTTCTTGGCGCGAGGTGCAGCAGTCAAAACATCCCCCACACGGTTCAGGGAAAAAGGCGTTTTCCCATTGGAGCCGAAATACTACCCTTTTCACCCCGGCTGTCAATGATGTGCGGGGTTAACCCCGCGGATCCTTCCCTCTCTTTGCACAAAAAGACACAAGCGCCGCGCCCCGGTTCCGCAGCCCGGAAAAAACGCAGCAACCACGCGGGGGAAAAGACCCCCTTGACATCTATGGAGACTACTCCCTATGACAAATGGTAAGAACAGATCGAAAGCGGGCCCGCCGTGCGCGGGGCCTCACAGAGATCCTTTTTCCCGCGCCCCGCTGCGCGGGGAACATAAACGGCACTCCCTCCGGGGCGACCCGGACGGGACTGGTAA
>URTO01000419.1 GCA_900550745.1 uncultured Desulfovibrio sp.
CTAGGACCAGCGCATTTGATGGTCGGTATGCGGCAACTGTTTTTTAACGTATTACTTGAAGGATGTTTGAACTACCATGAAGTACGCTTGGACGCTGGCGCTCTGTCTGGCGGCCCTGTGCCTTGCCGCCCCTTCCCATGCAGCCCCTCAGAAGGTGCTTCGGGATGCCCATGCGGATCTCATGTGCGCGGACTGCCACACCGGGCGGAAAAACCCGAAGCAGGCCGGGGAAATATCCTGCGCCAAGTGCCATGACGCAGCGGAGACGGCCAAACAGACCGCCTCCTGTGGAAAGAAAAATCCCCATATTTCCCCGCATTGGGGAACGGAGGTTCCTTGTTGGGTCTGCCACAAGGAGCACGCCGAGGATCTGAATTACTGCCTCATCTGCCATACGTGGTGATGCGGGGCCTCATTATACTGTACGCGGAAACCCGATTTCCGTAAAAAATGGAATAACCCCGGAAGAGATCGCACGCGGCCCCGGCAGGCGCGGCGCTGGTTTTCCCGGCGAAGATCTCCCATCCCCAAGCCTCTGGAGGATGCCTATGTCCAGCGCCCCGGCCTCGCAGCCCGCTACGTCCAGCCCTGAAAAGGGAAGCGAACTGATTTACGGCCTTGAGTCCCACCCGCCTTTCGGCTCGTCCCTGCTGGCCGCCCTCCAGCACATTCTGGCCATGGTGCTCAGCGTCATGGCGCCGCCCGCTATCGTCGCGGGCGCGTTGGGCGTTCCCCCGGAGGCCATCGCCTACCTTGTCAGCATGTCCCTGCTGTTCGCGGGCATCGGGATCTGGTTTCAGGTATCCCGGCCCTTCGGCATCGGCTCCGGCATGTTGAGCATTCAGGCGACGAGCTTCGCGTTTCCCGGCACGCTCATCGCCGTCGGGAGCCTGCTCATGAAGGATCAGGGGATGTCGTGGGAACAGACGCTTTCGACGCTCTTCGGCGTATGCTTCGTCGGCGGGTTCGTGGTCATGGCGGGGAGCCGCATGATGTCGTTCCTGCGCAAGATCATCACGCCCACCGTGGCGGGCATCACCGTTATGATGATCGGCATCTCTCTGGTACGTGTGGGCGCGGTGGATCTCGCGGGCGGCTATGCGGCCAAGGCCGACGGGACGTTCGGGGACGTTTCCAACCTGTTCCTTGGGATGCTCGTCATCCTTTCCATCGTTTTGGCCAACCGCAGCAAAAACCCGCTCCTGCGCATGAGTTCGCTCATCGTGGGCATCTTTGTCGGCTTCGCGGTGGCGGTCGTCATGGGCAAGGTCAACTGGGGCGTCCTTTTCGAGCAGCATACGTGGTTCATCATGCCGGTGCCGTTCAAGTTCGGCTTTTTCGGTTTTGATTTGCACGCCTTCCTTGTCCTGAGCTTCCTTTTCCTCGTCATCGTCATTGAGGCCATCGGCGACTTGACCGCTACGAGCGTCGTTTCCGAGCAGCCCGTGCGCGGTCGCCTGTACCGCAGCCGCCTGTCGGGCGGGATCTTGTGCGACGGGCTGATGACCACCCTTGGGGCCGTTTTCGGATGCTTCCCGGTGGCGACCTTTGCCCAGAACAACGGCGTCATCCAGCTCAGCGGCGTCGCCAGCCGCAAGGTGGGCAAGTTCTGCGGCGCGCTGTTTATCCTGTTCGCCCTGTTCCCCGTCATCGTCGTGTTTTTCCAGCTTCTGCCCCGGCCCGTGCTCGGCGGCGCGCTGGTCGTCCTTTTTGGGACGATCGCCTGTTCCGGCATCCGCATTCTGTTGCAGCATGACGTGAACCGCCGCGAATCCATCGTCGTCGCGGTATCCATCGGCGTGGGGCTCATGTCCCTGACCTCCCCGGAAGTTTTTGAACACTTGCCGCGTTTCCTCAAGATATTCTTTGATTCCGCCATCGTCTCCGGCGGGGTCACCGCCATGATCGTCCACCAGCTCCTCCCCAAGGGCATTTGTCCCTATGAGGGCGATGAGGACGATGATGACTGCAACCCCCATTCCGAATTTTTGTTCAACAAGCACGAATAAACCGTGGTTCCGCCGCCGTCCGGCCTTACGGATGGCGGCGGATGCGCTTGGGCATCACGAAAAGGCGAGGTT
>URTO01000420.1 GCA_900550745.1 uncultured Desulfovibrio sp.
GACGTGGTACGCAAAGGAAAAAGGCTGGGACAAGGAAGCCGGATTGGACATCGTCATGCTTCGGTTCGATTCCGGCAAGAGCCTCATCGAAAACGTCAGGGCCTATGACTGGGCCATTGCCGGCTGCGGGGCCGTCCCCGCCATGCAGGCCACCATGAGCGATCAGGTGGAAGTGATTGCCATCGCCAACGACGAATCTTCGGCCAACATGATCCTGACCCGCCCCGAAAGCCCCATCCTTGCGGAGAAGGGATTCAATCCCGATTTTCCGAATGTCTTCGGGACGCCCGAATCCGTCAAGGGCAAGCTCATCCTGTGCCCCAAAAAAACATCGGCCCGCTACCTGCTCGACAAATGGCTCGCCGCGCTTGGGCTTGAGGAGAAGGACGTCAAGATCGAGGAACTGGAACCGACGCCCGCCCTCGGCGCGTTCAAGAGCGGGTATGGCGACATCCTCGCCGTCTGGTCGCCGTTCACCCGCGAAGCCGAGGCGCTTGGGTTCAAGGCTGCGGCGCGTTCACAGGATTGCGGCGCGACGCAGCCCGTGCTCCTCGTGGCGGATCGCGCGTTCACGGAAAAGAACCCGGATGCCGTGCGTGCGTTTTTGAAAGTGTACCTGCGGGTTGTGGATGAGATCAAGGCACAGGGCCCGGAAACGTTGGCTCCCGCCTATGTCCGCTTTGCGGAGGCATGGATGGGCAAAAAGTTTTCCGAGGCCGACGCCGTTGCCGAACTGCGGGATCACCCCGTATTTTCGCTGGAAGAACAGCTTGTTCTGTTCGGGGAAGATGGGAAAAGCCCGTTGAAGGCATGGCTGGCCGAGATCGCTGCCTTTTCCGAGAAGATGAACCCGGACACGGCGCACCGCCACGCCACGCCTGAGGCCGTTACGGGCAGTTTCCTCAGGTCGCTCAAGTAGGCGGCAAGGGGATATTTGCCTTTTCGATGATTTTATAAAAATCATTTTAAATTTCATATGGTTAAATATAAACTCCGTTGAAAGCGCGAATGTTCCGCGTCAAGGCGTGGAGGCCCCTGCGGGGGCTTCCAACGCGGCGTTTGCAGCACCCCCCTTTTCATCCGGGAATGAGGGGAAACGGCGGCCAACCGTGCGGAATTCCTGATTCCTCCCGACGAGGCATTGCCGGCCGGAATAGCCGCACAAGAAGGCTTCCCTCCGATGTTGGCGGGAGGCCTTTTGGCGTGGCGTTTTCCCCTTTGGGGAGGGGCGCGCCGTCCCTGGGGCTGGGCAGGAAGCAAATGAAAGGGGCGCGCGGGGCTGGCGTTTTCAAAGAAAAAATGTTCGTATGCTGACGGTTGCGGATGCGCCCGGAGAGGCGAGCCGCAGCCCTGCGAACAACGCTTTCCGGCGCCCCGCGAAGGCCGCCGCACACGCATCAGGAGGGCAGGATGCCGTCTTACGAAGAAGTCCGTTACCATTTCAACCATTATGATCCGTTCGCCCGGCACATGGGGATTGAGCTCCTCGAAGTCGGGCCTGAGCATGGCGTGGCGATCATGCCGCTGGACGAGCGCCACCGCAACGGCATGGGCCACGCGCACGGCGGGGCCATTTTCGCGCTGGTGGACATGACGTTCGCCACGGTTTCCAACGCCGCCGGGCTTTACTGCGTCAACGCCCAGACGAACATTTCCTATCTCGAACCGGGGCGCATCGGCCCCCTGCGCGGCGAAGCCCGCAAGATCCGTTCGGGCAGGAATCTGGGGACGTACGATGTCCGCATCACCGATTCGGACGGGACGCTGGTCGCCGTCGCCACCGTCACCGGGTTTATGACCAAATACCCCATTCAGCCGAAAGACGCGTAGCGCCGCATGGGTGCGCCGGAAATGGAACAGCCCGTTCCCGATAGGCAGGACGGGTTTTGTCGTATCCGGCCCCAGGAAATGGAAAAGGCGGGGGATGCCCCGCCTTTTTCGGCTGTATGGAAAGAAACCCTCCCGTTAGAGCGTTTTCACGTTGGAGTTGTTCTACGAATATAATTTATATAAATACTTAATAAAAATATTTTTATTAAGTATTTATACCAACTCAAATACCAACACTCTTTGTGGCTT
>URTO01000421.1 GCA_900550745.1 uncultured Desulfovibrio sp.
CAACTTTTCATAATTTTCCAGTTTCAGTGTCTGCATGGCCGAAGGGTCTTGGCGGACCCCTCCACGCATCTCTGCTCGGCTCCCACGGGTTCGTCAGGGTGGATAACGAAGACGGCAAGCTCGTGCCCGTTTCCTGCGGAGAGCGCCTCTCGCTCATCTCCATCGAATCCTTCCTCGAAGACAAGGACGCCGCCATCATCTGGCGCGGCCCCAAAAAGGTTGGGGCCATTCAGCAGTTCGTCGCCGACGTGAAGTGGGGCGCGCTGGACTACCTGCTCATCGATTCCCCTCCCGGAACCGGCGACGAGCATATGACCATCCTTGACGCCATCCCCGACGCCAAGTGCATCGTCGTCACCACACCGCAGGAGATTTCCCTGGCGGATGTCCGCAAGGCGCTTGATTTCCTGAAAGTCGTCAAGGCGGACGTGCTCGGCCTTGTGGAGAACATGAGCGGCCTCTTCTGTCCCCACTGCGGCGGGGAAATCGATCTCTTCAAGAAGGGCGGCGGCGAAGCCCTTGCCAAACAGGAAGGGCTGAACTTCCTCGGCGCGATCCCGCTCGATCCCGCCACGGTCGTCGCCGCGGACAGGGGCCATCCCATCGTCTCCATGCCCACCGACACCCCGGCGAAGGCTGCGTTCCTCAAGCTTGCCGAAACCGTGCAGGAAGCGACGCAAGCCTAACTCGTCAAGAAAGTTCGGAACGTTTCAAAGTTCTTATAGCTATCCGACAGCCTGCCTCCCCTCACGGCATGGGGGGCAGGTGTCTCCCTCGCCGTTGGAGGAAACCAAAGGCTCTTCGTATCATCGGGCAGCCAATAGCCCAGCCCCCGCCGCTGGAGGAAACGCCCGGCTGGGCATACGCGGCAGGCGAAGCAACTTCCCCCAGCCTATCCCTCTCCGGGCGCCTCGTTTTTGTACTTCGCAATCTTCCGGGCGGCCGTGGGCTGGCTGATCCCCAGCGCCCTCGCAACCCCGGTCGTCGTCCCGCAGGCCTTATACGCTTCCAGAACCATGCGCCGCTCAAGCGCCTCCAACGCATCGGGCAGACTCCCGCCCATCGGGCTTTCCGGGTTCCCCTGATGCCGGGACATATGTTCCGGCAGTTCCGCCGCCTTGATGACGCCCCCAGAAGAAACTATTACGAGCCGTTCAATGACGTTGCGCAGCTCCCGGATATTCCCCGGCCACGAGTAGGCGGCGAGATGCCGCTTCACTTCCTCGGAAAAAACCTTTTCCGTCCCGTACTTGGCGTTCATCTCCTCCAAAACGCTCAGGCACAGCGGCATGATCTCCTCACGCCGTTCCCGCAGGGGCGGAATCCGCAGCGGCAGGACGTTGAGCCGGAAAAACAGGTCGCTGCGGAAACGCTTCTTCTCCACCAGCGCCTCCAGATCCTGATTCGTCGCCGCCACCAGCCGGAAATCAATGGAAACGGGCTTTACCCCGCCGAGCTTGACGATCTGCTTTTCCTGAATCACCTGCAATAGCTTGGATTGGAGGCGCAACGGGAGTTCCCCGATCTCGTCAAGGAACAGCGTGCCCTTGTCCGCCAGCGCAATCCGCCCTTCCTTCCCCTTTTGGCTGGCCCCGGTGAACGCCCCGGCCTCGTAGCCGAACAGCTCCGATTCCAACAGCGGGGCGGGGATGCCCGCGCAATTGATTTCGACCAGCGGCCCATCCGTGCGGTCGCTCAGGTGGTGCACCAGACGGGCGACCACATTCTTCCCGACCCCGGATTCCCCCGTGATGAGCACGGTCGTGTTCACCTTGGCCAGCTTTTCGATGGTCGCGGCAATGGCCCGCATAGTCCCGCTGAAGGGCGGGCCCTCCACGGATTGGGGCGCATCCGGGGACACCAGCGCGCTGATTTTTTGGTATTCCTCATGCAGCCTGCGCGAATAGCGCATGTCCACGCTGTAGCTCACCACAAAGGAAACATCCCCGGCATCATCATAAATGGGGACGCCGGTAACGATATTGTATTGCCCCGAACGTGTGGCTTCGGTCAGCGTGACCACCCGGCGGGTTTTGAGGACAAGGGCCGCCAC
>URTO01000422.1 GCA_900550745.1 uncultured Desulfovibrio sp.
GCATGCAGTTTACTGCGTGCGTTACGGTTTTCCGCCGGGGGACTTTCACGGGGTCTGTACCACCCTGATGCGAGCCCTCCCGGAACGGGGGAAAGATGCCATTCTTGAAAAGTATTGTCAATATAAGTGAGAAAAACTTTCAATTGTATGTCTGCACTTTTCTATAGCATGCGATTTCTGCGCGTTAGAAAACGCAGCAAGGCCATTTCCCCAGCCAAAACAACTTGGAGCGGGCCTTTTTCAGGGAAAAACTTAAAGATTGATTAGTCAAACTTTATTTGACAAATAAGCACTTTTGACCTACTTCCCGGCTTTTGGGGGAATCCATGCTTACAAACGCCGCGCCGAACAATGCCCTGCCAACCGCCCGGGAACTCGTTTCCCTCACCGTGCCACAGCTCGGCATGATGCTGTGCCATCTCGCCGTTTCCATGACGGATCTCTGGGTGGCGGGACGGCTGGACGCATCCGTACAGGCGTCGCTCGGCATCGTTTCACAGGTCTTTACCCTCCTCATGCTGATCACCTCCCTTGCCGGAAGCGGCTGCCTGACGACCATCAGCCAAGCGCTTGGGGCCGGGCTCGAACAACGCGCCCGCAGGTACGCGGCGTTGATTGTGGGGCTTGCCGGGCTTACGGGCACAGTCATCGCAACGGCAAGCCTTCTATGCCTGCCCCTGACGCTCCGGCTCATGCACGTCTCCCCCGAAATGGAGCCCGTGGTCAGAACCTTTATCATTGCCTATAGCTGCCAACTGCCGTTTTATTACACCCTGATCATGCTGAACTCGGTATTCCGGGCCTACAAGCTGGTTCGCCTCCCGCTCATCGCCATCGCCGTGGTCGCCGTCGGCAATCTCATCGGCAGCGCAGGTTTCGGGCTGGGGCTGTGCGGCCTTCCCAATTACGGGTATCAGGGGATCGCGTGGAGCACCTTCGGGGCCGCCCTGCTCGGGCTCGCCTGCAACCTGTGCGCCATCGTCCGGCACGGCATCCTGACCCGCGCATCCCTCGCCCCGTGGCGGTGGGCCCGGCGCGCCATGCCCTACCTGTTTAAGGTGGGCGGGCCGTCCGCCCTCGGCGCCTTGGCCGGCCACATGGGGAATCTCGTCATCCTGTCGCTGCTCACGGGGCTGCCCGGCGACATGGTGCCGGTCCTTGCCGGGATGACCCTCGGCTCGCGGGTGGAAAGCTTTCTGACCTTCCCCACGGCGGCGCTGAGCATGACCGTCACCATCCTGAGCGGGCATCTGATCGGTGCGAACAGGCTCGAAGCCCTGTTCCGTTTCGGCCAACGGCTCGCCCTTTCAGCCGCCCTTGCGCTTGGAATCGGCGCGGGGCTGCTGTTCCTATTCCGGGGGCCGGTGGCGGGGCTGTTGTCCACACAGCCTGAGGTAGTCCGGCAAGCGGCGCAGTTCCTCGTCTTCGCGTGCGCGGGCATACCGCTCAAGACCTATTCCATGCTTGTGAACGGGGCTTTCGCCGGGGCGGGGGCCACACGCGTCTCCTGCAAAGTCAACTGCGTGACCATGTGGGCGTTCCAGCTTCCGCTGGCGTGGGCACTCGGCAACGCCTTCGGAGCGGTCGGCATCTACGCCGCCATGCTCTGTGCGAATGCGGGTTCGGCATTCTGGTACGCACGGCTCTATGCTGGAAAAAAATGGCTTGAATACGGCATGCGAAAGCGTCAGAATGCCTGACGAGCCACAAGAGGAGAATGCGGTATGCCCGAAGAGCGGAATGACGCCAGACAGCTTTCACCTGTGCTGGAAAACTACCTAGAAATCATCTTCTATCAGGAAATCCGGGAAGGCGCGGCCCGTGCCAGTTCCATCGCGGAGGCGGCGGGCGTGTCCCGTTCCACCGTCACCAGCACACTGAAGGCGCTGAAAAGCATGGGCTATGTAGACTATGAGCCCTACAGCCTCGTCCACCTGACGGAAGCGGGGATGCACATCGGCAGGGACATCGCCAATGGACAGACTTCTATCCTAACGGTGACTATCCGGAAGCTCTGCTCAATACTTCTTTTGACTGGAACGGTAT
>URTO01000423.1 GCA_900550745.1 uncultured Desulfovibrio sp.
GGGCGGGGCGGCGGCAGCCTTTCTTCAGAACGGTTCCTCCTCCCCTCCCCACTTCATCCTCAACCCATCTTACTTGATGCGGTCTTTGCGGTAGCCGCGGATACGGAGGCTGTTCAGCTTGATGAAGCCGGCGGCGTCCTTGTGGTCATAGGTGGCGCATTCCTCAAAGGTGGCGAGGTCGGCGCAGTACAGGGTGTTCTTGGATTCGCGGCCGACGGGCCACGCGTTGCCCTTGTAGAGCTTCAGGCGCACGGTGCCGGAAACGCGTTCCTGCGACTTGTCGATGAAGGCCTGCATGGCTTCGCGTTCGGGGGAATACCAGAAACCGTTGTAGATGGCTCCGGCGTAGGAGGGCATCATCATGTCGCGGATGTGCATGGTTTCGCGTTCCATCGTGATGCCTTCGAGGTCTTTGTGGGCCACGTAGATGATGGTGCCGCCGGGGGTCTCGTACACGCCGCGGGACTTGATGCCCACAAAGCGGTTCTCGACCATGTCCACGCGGCCGATGCCGTGCTTGCGGCCGAGTTCGTTCAGCTTCACCATGATCTGGGCGGGCGACATGGCTTCGCCGTTCACGGCAACCGGATCGCCGTGCTCGAAGGTGATGGTGACGTATTCGGGGTCATCGGGGGCCTTCTCGAACGGGACGGCCATAATGTGGGAGGCTTCGAGGGGTTCTTCCCACGGATCTTCAAGCTCGCCGCCTTCGAAGCTGCAATGGAGCATATTGCGGTCCATGCTGTAGTGCTTCGCGCCGGAGGAGATCGGGATGTTGTGCTGTTCCGCGAAGAAGTTCAGGGCGGTACGGGACATCAGATCCCATTCGCGCCAAGGGGCGATCACGCGCAGGTCGGGCGCGAGGGCGGCGGCGGACAGCTCGAAGCGCACCTGATCGTTGCCTTTGCCGGTCGCGCCGTGGGCGAGGGCGTCGGCACCTTCGGCACGGGCGATTTCCACGAGGCGCTTGGTGATCAGTGGGCGGGCCACGGAAGTGCCGAGCAGGTAGCGGCCTTCATACAGAGCGCCGGAACGGAGCATGGGGAAAATGAAGTCCTTGGCGAACTCTTCGCGCAGGTCTTCGATATAGGCCTTGGTCGCGCCGGTCCTGAGGGCTTTTTCATCCACGCCGTTCAGGTCGTCTTCCTGCCCCACGTCGGCGGTCATGGTGATCACTTCGCAGCCGTAGTTCACCTGAAGCCACTTGAGGATAACGGAGGTGTCCAGCCCGCCGGAATAGGCGAGCACCACTTTCTTGATGTTTCTCTGCTGAGCCATGAAATCTCTCCAATGAGATGAGGAATATGCTTTCGGGGCCGCGAACCGGGGAGGAAGGCGGTTCCGTTAGAGCCAGAGGTACGGGTTGTTGGCGAGTTCTTCGCCCACGTTGGTGTTGGGGCCGTGGCCCGGATACACCTCGGTTTCCTGAGGGAGGATGAAGATCTTCTTGTGCAGCGACTTGCGCAGGGCTTCCTGGCTGCTGCCGGGGAAGTCCGTGCGCCCGACAGAGTGGTAGAAGAGCAGGTCGCCGGTCATGATGCTGTTCAGTTCCGGGAAATAGATGGAAAGGCTGCCGGGCGTGTGGCCTGGCGTGGTGAGCACTTCACACTTGATCGAGCCGAAGGTGTGCGGGCCTTCCTTCAAATCTTCCCATTGGAACGTCGTTACCGGAGGGAAACCCCATGCGCCGCTGCCGCCGAGCTCGGTGCCGAGCAGGGAGGCGTCCCCGGCGGGGCCGTAGACCGGGGCGCCGGTCGCTTCATGCAGGGCCGCCACGCCATACAGATGGTCGAAGTGGAAATGCGTGCACAGGATGGCCCGAAGCGTGAGGTTTTGTTCTTTGAGCAGGGCGAGGACTTCACCGAGGCCGTTGCTCAAATCCCCGCCCGGATCGACGGCGACGGCGTCCGGGCCGCTGATGACGATGTGGCAGTTGGTTTCAAGCGGCCCGATGGGAAATGTTTTGACGTTCCTATGCGTGAGGCTTTATACAATCGCCATGTAGCTTTCTCTTGTGCCGATGGTGGAGTCTGGAGC
>URTO01000424.1 GCA_900550745.1 uncultured Desulfovibrio sp.
GTCATACTCCTTGTCGCCAAAGCGAGGGAAGACCACGATGCGGTCGGAGCCGGGCTGCGCCTACTTGTCGGCGGAGCAGAGCTCTTCACCGTCGAGGAGGATTTCCCCGTTGCTGATGCTGTGGAAGCCCGCTATGGCGTTGAGGAGGGTTGTTTTGCCGCACCCCGAAGGGCCGACGACCACGCAGAACTCGCCGGGGGCGATGTCCATGGTGTAGCGGTCCACGGCAAGGACTTTGGTGCTGTATGTATTATATATTTTACTGAAATTATTTATATGTGTACACATGGGCATTTCGGCGCTGTTCATCGTACTTCCTCCCTTACCTTCCACTGCATGAGGCGGTTGCCTATCATACGGATGGGCAAGTTGCTCAACGAGCCGATGGCGCCGAGCGTAATCATGGCGATAATGATCACGGGGGATTGTATCAGCGCCAGGTACCAGAAAAGCACGAAGGCCACCAGGCCGAGCGCGTTCAGGTACGGGGTCGGATTCTTCAGCTAGAGTTTCGTATTCGTCAGTGTCACTTCCTAGGTGCTTGGGCCCTTGGTCGTCTGGCGTTGCATGATGGCTTGGCTCATGTGTTTCCCCTTTGGTGTGGGGTTCAGCTTTGGGAAAAGCCCGTTTGAGGCGCAGGGGCCGAGACGCGCCCCTTAGGGGAGGGCCCGTCGCACACGGTTTTCGTTGCGGTTCCGCCCCGGCGGGGAACGGAACTGCTGGGACCGGTTAGTTCTTGAAGGGGGAGTCGGCCAACTTGTCGCCCTTGATTACGCCGAGGGCGGCGACCATCTTGATTTCCGCCTGCTTCGGCTTGGAGCAGAGGATGGTGGCGGGCATGACGCTCATGTAGCCGACCAGCGCCTTGTTCGCCAGCATGTTGTTGGCGACGACGGTGCCTTGCAGGGCGGGCTGGAATTCGATTTCCGTACCGGCGGGGGTGTACTTCTTCCAGAGCCCCAGTTCGGCGTTGACGATGGCCTGATAGGAGATGGTGTCGTAGGGCTGGAAGCCGACGACGAACTTTTCCGCCACGGCGGGGGAGGCGAGCAGGCCGAGGGAGAGCGCGAGCGTTCCGAGAAGAGACGTTATCTTCATGGCTGTTTCCTGTCGTAATATGTCGCAGTGTGGATGCGGGGCATCCGGGACGTACCGGGCTCTTCCGTCAGGAGGCCAGCCGAGGCGAGGGCGAAGGCCAAGGGACGGAGGCTTTGCGGGAAAGCCCGCCGGGAGGAGCGGTACATCCGAACCGGAATCGACATAGGAAAGCAAGGCGCGTGGAGGGAACGGCCCCCAAGAGGAGACGAAAGGCCGTTCCCGATCCGCTAGGCGGACGCGGGGGGAGGCAGGGGAAAGGCGACGAGGCCGCGCCATGAGGGGAGAAGGGCCGAGACGGCTTCACTGAGCCGGACAGGACGTTCCGGCTGAAGCATGGGGGAAAGTCCGCTCAGGGCAAAGGGCGGCTGTGAACCGCGAGCCTTTTTATGGAGCGATTTCTCGGCAGGCGCGGGGAGCTCGCCCGGCGGGTCTTTGAGCACAGCGGGCAGCCGGATGTCCTGCAACCCGGCGGAGGGAGCCATTTCCGCATGGGGGGCGGAACGTACATCCAGTTCCTTTTCCGCTGCCGCAAACAACACCCCGCCCGCCGCGAACAGGAGCAACGCGGCGACCTGCACGAACACCGTGCGGAAAAGCGAGAGTCTTTCGGAAGCGTATCGCATACCTCATTCCCTTGTTCAGAAGACGCCTGAACGGTTGGGCTGTATGGGGACTATGGATGCCTGTGTCTCAAAGAACCTTGTTCTTATGGGAACAAAAGAACACGTTTCCCAAGAGAGTGTCAATGCTTTCGGCAGGCATATACAGAGGTTGTGAGCTTCAATACGCTCATTCTGAGAGGTATAAAATCAGTCGCTCCGCTTCATCATAAGAGGTATGACAGTATGGATCATCAAACAATTCATTTAAAATAGGAGATTAAAATGGCAAAATTCGATAAAATAGCCGTATTGAATAAAATCGGTTCTACA
>URTO01000425.1 GCA_900550745.1 uncultured Desulfovibrio sp.
CGGCAGATGCCTTATTTTTTGAAGTTCCAAAGGAATTATCAATAAAGTGTCTCAGCTATGGGGCCAGCCAACGGAAAACTGAAGGAAAAGGCTGTATTTTTGCTATACTGTGGAGATGAAACAGCCGCATACTATGACAGAGCCCGGAAAAGTTGGAGAAAAAGTATATACTTTTCACTATATTGCTGAGATAAAACAACCATATGCCATAACAGAGCCAAAGAAAAAGCTCATAGGAGACGTTATGAAAAAAATTTTTGCAGTGTTGATGGTGATGGCGGCTTTGATCCTGCCCGGCCTGGCACAGGCGAAGGGTGCGCAGACGCCCATGATTGACGATGTGGTCAAGCGCGGCGTGCTGCGCGTCGGTTTTTCCTCGTTCGTGCCGTGGGCCATGCAGGACAAGAACGGTGAATTTGTGGGCTTCGAGATCGACGTGGCAAAACGTCTTGCCAAGGATCTAGGCGTGGAGCTCCAGCTTGTGCCCACGAAATGGGCCGGGATCATCCCTGCGCTGATGGCAGGGAAATTCGACGTCATCATCGGCAGCATGAGCGTCACCCCTGAGCGCAATTTGAAGGCCAACTTCACGGTTCCCTATGATTACGCCACCATCGAAGTCATGGCGAACAAGGAAAAGACCGAGGGCATGAAGTTCCCCGAAGATTTCAACAAGCCTGAAGTGGTCGTTGCCCTGCGCACGGGCAGCACGCCCGTTCCCGTCGCCAAGAAAGTGCTCCCCAAGGCCACCTTCCGCCTGTTCGACGATGAAGCCCCGGCCGTGCAGGATGTGCTCTCAGGCCGTGCCGACGTGATGTTCTCGTCCGCGCCGCTTCCGGCCTTTGAGGTGCTCCGCAACCCCGGCAAGCTCTATCAGCCCTCCACGGACGCCTTTTACCGCCAGCCCGTGGGCATGGCCATCCGCAAGGGCGACCCCGACAGCCTGAATGTGCTCGACAACTGGATCCGCACGGTCGAAGCGGAAGGCTGGCTCTCCGAGCGCCGTCATTTCTGGTTCAAGACGACCGACTGGGAAGCTCAGGTTCAATGATATCCGGCGGCTCCCGGAAAGCGCCCCGGCGCGAATGGTCGCCCTATGCCGAGTATACTCGGCAGGGGCGGCTTTTTCCCACGTTCGGGCGGGTGGACGCCGTTCTGGCCGTCCTGCTGTTTCTGGGAGCCTGCTTTTTCCTGTGGCGCTCGGAAACCATAGCCGCCTACCGCTGGAGCTGGCCGGAACTGGCGGATTTCCTTATCCGCCGTACGCCCGGCGGTTACGAGCCCGGCCTCCTGATACGGGGGCTCATCGTCACCCTCCGGCTCGGAATCTGGTCGATGGCGCTGGCCCTGCTCATCGGCGGCGTGTTGGGAACCCTTTCCGCCGGGAAACGCGGCATCGCGGCGCTGCCCATTCAGCTTTTCGTCAATTCCGTCCGCAATACCCCTCCTTTGGTGCTGTTGTTTCTCCTGTACTTTTTCGCGGGCAACCTGCTTCCCGTTTCCGACATGGAACAGGCCCTGCGCTTCATGCCTCCTTTCGTCAGGGATGCGGTGGCGTGGGGATTCGCCCCGGAAGGCCAGCTTGACCGCATGGTTGCGGCGGTGCTGACGCTTGGGGTGTACGAAGGGGCCTATGTTACGGAGATTGTCCGCGGGGGCATTGAGGGCGTTCCGCATGGGCAATGGGAAGCTTCGGCGGCGCTCGGTTTTTCCCGCTCGCAGCGGCTCCGTCTGGTCATTTTTCCGCAGGCCGTGCGCGCGATCCTGCCCCCGCTCGTGGGGCAGGTCATCACCACGTTCAAGGATTCCGCGCTGGCTTCGCTCATTTCTTTGCCCGATCTGACCTTTCAGGCCCTTGAAGTTATGGCGATCAGCCGCATGACCTTTGAAGTCTGGATCAGCGCCGGGGTCATCTATTTGCTTCTTGGCGTCCTCTGTGCCCGCTACGGTCGCTGGCTCGAAATGCGGGGGACGTGGAAGGCGTAGAAGAGCGTAAGGGAGAGGGGGAAGGG